>NZ_JBAMMY010000263.1:0-41432 GCF_051233685.1 Desulfobacterium sp. N47 | reverse complement strand
AAAAAGGTCTTGAGATTACAGCCAAATTAGACACCAATTCCTACAAGACCGGCATCAAAGTCTCTGATGAAGAACTCCGAAAGATTGCTATCGAGAGGGATGGTTTCCATGGAGAGTGGAATTATAAAATAAAACCAAGGCCATTATGCTAAATGTTCAGCTTATATTTTCTAAACCACATAGCTTCTGTTATTGCCCTGTAAGAAAGATCCGTATCAAATATATTTGCTTCTCTTCCTAATTTTGAAGGTGAATGTGCATCCGAATTGGATATCAGTGTTCTGTTGTCCAGATCCGAAACTTTTCTGCACATATCAGGATCTGATGATAAGCCTGTTTCAACTGCAAAAATATATTGTGAAAAATCCTCAAAACATTCTTTAATGCAGTCAAACCCTGATTTAGAGCCAAATATGGAATACCAAGGTGTCCAAATATGTGCCGGTATAAGCATCGCCTTATCTGAAATTTCAAGAATTATTTCAAATAAATTAATAACATCCAATTTTAATATCGGTCTTCCGTTTGATTCCGTTTTTCCAAATTTTTTTATTTTTCCGTTTAATTTTTCAACCAAATTTAAATCGGGAAATAATAAAATGCTGTGTATTTTTCTGGTCTTTCCATTTTTTTTATATATGTTGCAAACTTCTCCTGTTGGAATAAATCTGAATAAACCTTTGCATGATTGCGGAATAAACTCTTCACAACTATTTTTAATTTTATTTTTTAACCTGTACAACCCATTATTATCTAAAATAAGTTTTTCTTTTAATTCATTAAGCCGGCCGGGATGCGTAAAATCTCCTGTTCCCAAAACCGTAAGCCCCTTCATCCTGGAAGCAACATAAAGGTTTTCAACATTAATGTTTTTTGCAGATGCTAAAGAATAGCTTGAATGGATATGAAGATCAGCCAGAAATTTCATTTTTATAATTAAAAACTCTTGTTTTTTTTAAAGAATCCGTATATATAACCTATACAAGGTTATACCACATAATATATTATTTTTTAATACAAATTTATTAATCGGGTTTAAATTTTATATGGGTTTATTATCATCTTCAGTATCTATAAACAGATATCATGTCGATGGAAAATTTACTGATTCCATCCTTGAAATAGTAAGAGAAGGTTTAATAAAATATTCCTTTAAAGAAATTGATGAAGAATCTTCAGACAAAATTTCCGGGTGGACCTCTTTTAATAATCATTTCAACCCTGATTTTAGTGGTTCTTCTTTTATTATTGATGATGTTTTTGTTTTTTCTTTTAGAATAGATAAAAAAACCTTATCACCAAAAATAATAAAAAAGTTTTATCACATAGAAATGGCCAAACAACTTGAAAAAAGTGAAAAAGACTATTTAACTGCAAATGAAAAAAAACAGATAAAGGAGCATGTATTAAATGTACTTTATCTCAGAATACCGGCAACACCGAATGTTTTTGATGTTGTGTGGAATTTTGAAAAATCAACACTTTGGTTTTTTTCAAATAACAAAGCTGCTAATGAAGAACTTGAAATTTTTTTCCAAAAATCTTTTAAATTTCGTTTAATTAAAATTTTTCCTTTTTTTGAAGCAAATTTATTATTAGATCTACAAGAAACCGAAAGAGATAAACTTTCCGGCTTGTCACCCTCAATATTTACGGAATAATTATGCAAGATCTTTCATTATCTTATCATAGATACAGTTTTCTTGGCTGTGAATTTTTACTCTGGCTCTGGTTTTGTACAAGCAACCCGGATTCATATAATTTATTTGACAATAAAAACGAACTTATTGAAATTGGTAATAAAATAGTTCTTGAAAGAAATATGAATAATTCTCTCGAAAAAATAACAATAAAGGGAGAAGAAGCCGGTCTTGAAGAGGCTATGCTTTCTCTTAAAAAAGGATCAATTGTTAAAGAGCTGAATCTTTTATATAAAAAAGAAGATAAAGAGTGGAGTTTTACATTAACCGGAGAGAGTTTAAGTTTTTCAAATTTAAAAACACCTGATATTGGTTTTATAGAATCCAAAAAAGATGTTGAAGGTTTTGTTGTTGAAAAAATGTATCTTTACAATTCAATTTATTCCTTAATCGACAATTTATACAAAAACTATATTTTACTAAGAATTTCAGACAAATGGATAAACATCACCACTAATATTAAAACCTGGATAAATTCTTAGAGAAAAGAAAACTTCATATATTATAAAAAGTCGGCTTTTTATTGTTCATTATTATATTAAATTCTTTTAGTTTTGAACAATTTGTTTTCAGTAACCAATATTTATCTTTTTATAAAAAATTTATTTTATAAAAACTGTAAATTATCTTCACTTGTTTTAAATATTAATTCAATTAGTTATTTAGTTATTATAGTTATTAACACAATATATTATACATATCCTATTTATTAACTATAAAAAATAAAGAAGAGTAATTATGAAAATAAAAATTATAAAAAAAGAAATATCTGACGTTCTTTCAAAACTTCAGACCATTGCAGGAAGAAAAACAAATTTAGCCATTACAACAGCTGTCTTGATCAGGGCAACTGACTCAGGAATTAATATTAGTTCAACGGATATGGAAACAGGGTTTACAGGTTTTTATTCTGCTGAAGTAGAAAGAGAAGGAGCTATCGCAATAAATGCTAAAATGCTTTTTGAAATCATAAAAGATTTTCCTAATGAAGAAATTTATATTAATGAAATAGATAATTTATGGATTGAAATATTAAATCAAAACAATGTTGAATATAAAATGGCAGGTATGAATCCTGATGATTTTCCAGGTATTCCAGATGTTGAAAATATTACATATTTTGATATAAAAGCATCTGTTTTTAAAGATATGATAGAAAAAACAATATTTATTACAGGTATAACAGAAGAAAAAAGGCCTCATATAAATGGAGTATATCTTGAAAAAATATTGGAAGATGGAATAAATAAATTAAGGCTTGTATCAACCGATGGAAGCAGACTCGCAAAAGTTGATTGTGAATATGAAAATGCTTTAGAGTTATCGGAAGAACCGGGCATTATAATATCTAAAAAAGGTTTGAGTGATTTAAATAAATTTCTTGATACAAATAAAAATATAAAAATTGGATATAATAACAGTAATTTTGTTTTAAAAAAAGAAAATGAAACTGTAATTATAAGACTGCTGGAAGGAAATTTTCCTGAATATAAATATATAATAGATAAAAAAGAAGCTTTCAGTATAACAATAGAAAGACAAAAACTTTTAATGATGCTGAAAAGAATGTCTATTTTTACTTCAGATAATTTCAAAGGGGTTATTTTTAATTTTGATAAAGAAAAACTTTTGGTATCTTCCACGAATCCGGATCTTGGAGAATCCAAAGAGGAGATGATAATAAATTATGATTTTGATCCGCTGGAGATAGCTTTTAATGTAAGATATTTTATAGATACATTAAATGTTATTAAAGATGACAATGTTATAATAATGCTTATAAATGAAAAAAGTCCGTGTCTTGTAGAAGCTGAGAATAATAAAAACTTTTTAAGTGTAATAATGCCGATGAGAATATGAAAGAAGAACAGAATACATATACGTCAGATAGTATTAAAGTATTAGAAGGTCTTGAAGCTGTTAGAAAACGACCTTCTATGTATATTGGAAACATTGATTTACAGGGCCTTCATCATCTTGTTTATGAAATTGTAGATAACAGTATTGATGAATCTATGGCAGGGTTCTGTAATTTTATAAATGTAATTATACATACTGATAACAGTGTAAGCGTTGAAGATGATGGAAGAGGTATTCCTGTTGGAATACACAAAACTGAAAAAGTACCGGCTGCTGAAGTTGTAATGCTTAAACTGCATGCAGGTGGTAAATTCGATAATGATTCATATAAGGTTTCAGGCGGTCTTCACGGAGTTGGGGTTTCAGTTGTAAATGCTCTTTCAGTAAGGCTTGATCTTGAAATTTATACAGATGGAAAAATATACAGTCAGGCATTTGAAAAAGGAAAAAAAGTAACAGAACTTACCATAACAGGAGAAACAAAAAAAAGAGGAACAAAAATACATTTTAAACCGGATACGGAGATTTTAACCACAGATAATTTTGATTTTGAAGTTATATCAAAGAGATTAAGAGAACTTGCTTTCTTAAACAAAAAATTGAGAATAAAAGTTGAGGATGAACGATCAGAAAAGAAAGAAGAGTTTTATTATGAGGGAGGAATAACCTCTTTTGTTGAGTTTATAAATAAACACACAGTTGTTTTGCATAGTCCAATATACTTTGAGGGAAATAAGAATGATGTAATGGTAGAGGTTTGCTTACAATATAACGATACTTTTTCTGAAAAGCTTTTTTCTTTTGCAAATAACATAAATACAGTAGAGGGAGGCTTTCATGTTATAGGTTTTAAAACTGCTTTAACAAGAGTTATAAATCAATATGCTGCAAACGGAAACCTATCAAAAGATCTCAAAGAAAAACTAAGCGGTGAAGATGTAAGGGAAGGATTGACAGCTGTTATAAGTATTCGCCTGAAAAATCCTCAATTCGAAGGTCAGACAAAAACCAAATTGGGTAACAGTGAAATAAAAGGTTTGGTTGAATCGCTTGTAAACGAAAAACTGGCGATGTTTTTTGAAGAAAATCCTGCCATAGCAAAAAAAGTATTATCCAGAGCTATTGATGCAGCAAGAGCAAGATTTGCAGCAAGAAAAGCAAGAGATCTGGTAAGAAGCAAGGGTTCTATGGTTGATGCGACATTGCCGGGCAAACTTGCAGATTGTCAGTCATCCGAACCATCGGAAAGAGAAATTTTTCTTGTAGAGGGAGATTCTGCAGGAGGCAGTGCAAAACAGGGAAGAGATAGAAAATTTCAGGCCATTCTTCCGCTTAAAGGAAAAATTTTAAACGTAGAAAAAGCACGAATCGATCAGATATTAAAGAGCGAAGAAATAAAAAATATTATAATAGCTCTTGGAACCGGAGTGGGTGGTGAAGAAAATGTTGTGGATAATATCAGATACCATAAAATTATTATAATGACGGATGCCGATGTTGACGGTTCACATATCAGAACTCTTCTTCTCACATTATTTTACAGACAACTACCGGAAGTTATTGAAAAGGGATATTTATATATAGCACAACCCCCGCTTTTGAAAGTAGGAAAAGGTAAAAATGAAAAATATTTTAAAGATGAGCAGGAGCTAAACGATTACACAATAAAAATATTTTGTGAGCAAAATAAGCTTTTTATAGAAAGCGATACACAAACGCTATCCGATTACGGTCTTTATCTTTTTGTTACTAATCTGGCGGAGTATTCATCTGTTTTAAGAAGGCTTGAAAGAAATGGGATAAAAGCTGATTTTGTTGAAATTTTATTAAAAAATCATGTTGAAGATAAATCTTTTCTGCAAGATTATGATAAAATGTCTTATATAAAAAATCTATTAAGTGAAAAAAAATATAAGACTGAAGAAATAAACTGGAATCCCGAAAGAAATATATATGAATTAACTGTAGAATATCCGGAAGGTTTATCTGATAATAAAAGACAGGAAGGTTTAGTAAAAGATGAAACAAACAGGGTAAAAATAGGTATAGGCCTTATTTATTCCGCTGATTATCAGAAATGTGTAAATATAGGCCAGAATATTTTTAAGTACGACAAACCGCCTTTTTATATAACCGGGAAGGATGATACAGAGCCTGTTAATCCCGAAACAAAGATAAACGATAAAATGGAACTGCTTGGAATTATACTGGAAGAAGCTAAAAAAGGGCTTGTTATACAAAGATATAAAGGTCTTGGAGAAATGAACCCGGATCAGTTGTGGAGTACAACCATGAATCCTGAAAAAAGAAATCTTCTTCAGGTAAAAGTTGGGGATTCTGTTGATACAAATGAAATTTTTACTATTCTTATGGGTGATGATGTTGAACCCAGAAGAGAATTTATTCAAAACAATGCGCTTGACGTAAGAATGCTTGATATATAATGGAAAAATTATGTTAAATATAGTTTCAATTACGGCAAGAGATATTCCGGATGCCTGGTTTCAATGTATTTATAATATAATAGAGCATGGGCATAAATACGTAATTGACAGAGGAAGTTTTTGTGGTCAGGAAAGATTGGAATTTGATTATATCACGGTACATATTAAACACCCCGGAACGCGTCCGCTTATACCGGATATTCCGCATGCCTTAAACATACCGAATCCTGTTGCCGAAGGTTATCTTGAAGAATATCTGCCATATCTTATGACATCTGCAAAATGTGAAAATGAAGATTATACCTACGGTCAATACCTTGAAAGCCAGATAAAAGAAGTCATACAGATGTATAAAAACGACGGGCATGGAACAAACCAGGCGTATATGACAGTAGGTGATCCATCGACTATATACCTTGGAGATCCCCCTTGCTTAAGAGGTATAGATACAAGAATAAGATATGGAAAACTACATTTTATGGTTTATTTCAGATCCTGGGATTTATGGAACGGCTTTCCCGCCAATCTTGGTGCGATACAGCTTTTAAAAGAATACATGTCTTTAGAAATAGGTGTGCAGGACGGTGAGATAATTGCTGCAAGCAAAGGCCTTCATTTATATGATTATATCTGGGAACTTGCCAAGCTCAGAACATTAAGAACAGAATACTGAATTGTGACAAAAAGTTCATGTTAACCGAAAAACCTCTGGTAGCATCCGGTGTAAATCAGCTGGATCAACTTCTTGGCGGACTTCGTATAGGCGATAATGTAGTTTGGTACGATAATGCAGGAAGTTTGGCCCCCGTATTTTACCTCAATTTCATAAAAATCTCTCAATCAGAAAAAAAATCTATTATTTATATAAATTTTGACCATTCAATTAAAACTCTTATGGAGCGGCTCGGTACTCTATCCGATTATGATAAATTAACCATACTCGATTGTTTTACATTCGGAAAGGGAGATGGGGCCGAGATTTTTCTCAAGTTTTATGAAGAAGATGAATCAAAAAAAGCTTGCAAGATTATTACAATTGATGAGCCTCGTAATGCAGATCATGTAACGGGAGCTTTTTATGGTCTTCATAAAACCATGAAGGGTGATGTGCGTTTTATTTTTGACAGTCTTACAGGGATGCAGGAACTGTGGGGAGGAGAAGAGCAAATACAAAAATTTTATTCACATTCCTGTCCGCGGCTTTATGAATTAAATACTGTAGCATATTGGGTTGTTGAAAAAGAAGCCCATTCCCAGCGCTTAAAAGCCAACATAAATAAAATTGCCCAGGTTGCGATTGAGCTTTCACTTAAACGGGGCAAAACATTTCTTTCTGTAATTAAAGCCGAAAAACGAAATATTGAGATATTCAATGAGTCTTTTTGTTATTGGAATAAGGGTCTTGATATAAATATTGATTTTGAGAAGCGGACACAGACACAGCTTGATCTTGGAACACGCTTGAAGGAAATACGCTCCAAAAGGGGATTTTCTCAGACAGAGCTTGCAAAACTTATCGGTGTAACTTCAAGCACAATATCTCAAATTGAAAGCAATCAGATATATCCGTCTCTTCCGGCTCTTATAAAAATAGCTGAGACACTTTCCGTTAAGATAAGTTCCTTTTTCGGCGAATTAGATACTGTCTCAGAACAAGTGGTTTTTTCGCCATCAAAGGCAACCGGCATTCAATTTTCAAATTCAGCCAAAGGAGTTATTAACGGCAAGACTCTAATGCCGTTAGAACTCGACTCCGGAGTAAAAGCTTGTCTTATCAACATACCGCCAAAAACAAGCATATCTTCGCATTTTTTCATTTATAAAGGAGATGAGGTAGGCTATGTATTATCAGGAAGACTTCAATTTAAACTGAAAAACAAAATGCATACCGCTAAAGCAGGTGATCTGATATATCTTACAACAGAAGTACCCACACAATGGAGAAACCCATACACAGAAACAGCAGCTCTTCTATGGCTAAATATAAAGTAGATAATATTTTTTATATTTTCTCCGGAATTTCCGGATAGAAAATCGCATGTGCATGATAAAAAACTTTAATCAATCAGCTGTTTGGGTCACATTATAACCCCCATTTCTTTAAGATCTTTCCTGAGTTCGTTTTCTTTGTATATTTTGCCAGGACGCCAGCATCCATTAAATTCAAGGGTTGGCACAATCCAATCTCCTCCGTTGGCATCAGCAACGATTTTAATTACATCCTGAGTTTGTTCCTCTATCTCGATATAGTTAAACTCGATATAGTTATCTTTAAGAAATTGAATCGTTTTTACACAATGAGGGCACCACTTGGCTGCATAAACTTTTAACATAATAAGTTTCCTTTATAAATTTTTTGTTCTTCATAAGATCAGCAGCTTTTTTTCAGCTGATCCTGAAATAATTAACTTTTCAGATCATCTTAAGCAATATTGCTTAAAAACTCTTCAGCCGGGATTATTGTAACTCCCATATTTTTCATATCAAACAAATAGTAGATTTAGCTACAAAACCTTAAAATCTAACAGACCACATTTCTGCCTTCCACTACCTCATACAAGCTTTGTTTGAATTTATTCTCATCCTCATTGTTATAAAACGGCACACCCACAAGCTTATATTTCTGCGTCCTTTGCTGTGTCTTAAATTCCAGTGTTTTTCCCTTGAATTTTTCAGTAATTTCTTTAAGGAATTCCTGTTTCCACTTATCATACTCTTTCAGGTGCTTACCCTTTGGCTCAATAAATATCTGATAGGTCAACATGCTCCCGTTTTTCTCACGCAGGAAAAGTACAAAATCAGGCTCAAATGCCTGCCCGTCGGAAAAACTATAAATCTTGAAATGCCTTTCATTACGAACAAGATATATGCCGTCATATTTCTCTTTGAGCGTGTCCATCTGGCGGTCAAGCATTTTAACAAAGGCCTTTTCTTCGCTGGTTCCGTAATTGGCGTTGAAAACATACCAGCCCTTATCCGCCACAAACTGCTCATCGCCGTTGGCCCGTTCACTGCCTTCAATCAGTTTAAGTACTTTGTCTGAAAAGACTGTGGAAACCTGGTTCAATTTGAAATCTTCCGTACCTTTGTAGTCTGTGATGTTTTTACGCAATTCGGATTCAATCCGTTCAAGCAGTCCGGTCAAGCTATCAAGTTGAGCTTTATTGGACAGGCTGTATAGGTCAGCAGAAACGCCCTGAAACGTGATTTCAAGAGAACCCAGGTAATCATCCGATTCGATAAATTGCCGCATTGAGGAAACATGTGGAAAATATTTGTGAATGGATTGAAACGTGAAGAATGGATTACGTGATATGGCGTTATAAACAATGTGCCGTGGCATCTCTTTTACTTTGACATCTTTTCTGCCGGATTCGGCGACCCTTTCAATATTTCCATTCTCGTTGAGCAAGGCGCCCGACATGCCCCGACCGCTTGAAAGGGTATGCGCATAATTCTTCTTTGTAACGCCCATATCTGAGAATGATCGGACGTAGAGATAATCATTTTTGATCCGCTCGTTGAGATATATCAATCCGGCCTTATAAAAATCCGTTTCCTTAAAAGCGTCTTTGAGTTTCAGCGGTTTATTGACTTCGCGGTCATCCATCATGCCTTCTGCAATCAGGGCTGTGCGAAGCTCTGAAATATACCGGGAGTCATTGATGCTGTGATAATGCAATTCTTCCAAAACCCGCATTTCATCTTCCAGACTATTGTCATATTTCCGTCGGTAACGGTCATTATGTTCATCGGTAGTAAAGGGAAAATACCGCGCCCCACGACCGATAAGCTGGGCTTCGGCAATAGTTGTTTTTCCCGGCTTGCCCGATTTTGAATCTCTGGCTGTATAACACCGGACAATATCGAAAAGGTTCAGAACATCCCACCCCTCATTAAGCTTTTGCACGGCAAATATAGCCCGGATACGGTTGTCAATATCTTCAAGTGAATTAAGCAGAATTTGCTGGTTTTCCTTTTCTTTTTCCTCGTTGACGGAAATACAGCGGCTTTCATCAAACTCCCGGCGTAGCCTTTCTGCCAGTTGGTTGGCTGCGATATTATTTTCCTTGAAAAATTGAAACGCCCTTTTTACCAATGGAATATCGGATTTATCCTGTATCCGCCTGATATCGGCTCCCGAAAGTTGTTCAATCAACTTGTGAAAATTAGTCTTGTTTTCTTTTGATTGGGCAATAGTTTTTTGCGCCTTAAATAAAATTACCGGCTTCAGGTTGATTCTGTGTTTAGCCGCAACTTCCTGTTTATACTGGCTCAGGATAAGCGCCTGAATGATCCGCTCTTTTTCCTCAAATTCCGCCTGAACTATATAAACATCTTTGGAATACCCGTCATTTCTGAACTGTCGTAGATCATACCGGTACAGGACTTTATTCCTGTATTTATCTGCAATATGGTTATGAGAGTAATCCAGTGTAGCGGTAAACTCTAAAAGCAGGTTGTCTTCATTCTGGTGAAAAATTCGTTCAACCGTACTTTCCCAGTTTAATTCCTCAAAGTCTATTTGGGCTTTTGTGCTCACATTGATATGATGCGCTTCATCCGCCAGCAACACTATCTTTTTGTTTTTAAAATCTTCGTAAGTAACGGAGTTTTCCTTTTCCGTGGTCAAATCAGAATGCAGTTTCTGAATTGTTGTAAAACATATGTTGATGTCGGTTTCGTTGACGCCTTCAAAATTGGCAACCGGCGTTACAGCAACCCGCTTTGTTCCGAACCGGATATTTTCAGCAAAAAGAACTTTGGATGACAAAGGATTGAGAAAGTTATCCCTGGTTTTTTCGATTATGTTGGAGGAGTTGACGAAAAACAGAAAATTGCGATAGCCCTTTTTATAAAGGTAAAGGATCAGCCCAGCCATAATCAGGGTCTTGCCACTGCCGGTTGCCATGTTGAATAAAAAATGCAGCGGAAAGATCTTGCCCGGAAATTCGATGTTCAAGCAGTGAAAAAAACGGGCAAATGCTTCTTGCTGATAAGCGCGCAATTCAAACTTTGGATCGATGTTATCTTTGATAAAATCGGGAATTTCTTTTTTCAAAAATCCCAATTCGGAAGCGGAATCAAGTGTTTCATATAAAAACTTATCAGCCATTACAAGCACTCCCCATAAAATGACCGATTCAATTTTTTATCTTCTTTGCTGACACCAAAATCAGCATCATCTATTTCCGAAAGATTGACATAAAGCTGGTTCTTGTTCAGTAGCTCCGCGAGCAGTTTCTTTTGTTTATCCAGCCCATTTTCACTCTTGCCGATTTTGATAAAATCATTCACTGCCTCTTCCGGCATTTCAGGATTAACATACCAGTTCAAAAAGGAGTTTTCAGCAATGTCTTTCCAAAGATCGACCAACTCTTCGGATGATGCGGCTGCCTGTATCTTGTCTATAAAGTCTTCGTTGTATTTCATCAATTCGCAATAGATGAAATCGCCACCGCCTTGCCAGTTGACGGATTTGGAAATACCGCCCTGATCGCACTCAATTTCTTCAAATATCTTCCCATCTTTTTTAATTTTTTTACCGATGACTTCTTTCAATCTCGGCAATAAGATATTCATCCCTCCTGATAACTGTTCTATACCAATACATTGTCTGTTTAACTTAATAGTAACAGCCGCTGTTGTTCCGCTTCCCAGAAAGAAGTCAAGTACAATATCTTTTGGTTGAGTTGCTGCTTCTATAATTATTTTTAGCAAACCTTCAGGTTTCGACGTATCATAATCGGCTTCCTTTGTGTTTTTTATGAAGTCATTGCCCCAAACGTCACCTAAAGCAACATATTTTGCATCTGATGCGGTAATAAGTTTTATTACTTCACTTTTTTCAAGATCAATTCTGTCTGAAACATATGTCTTTAGTCCTGCCTTTTCCGCCAACTCCCATTCAGCAGGCGTTCTACTCATGCGCCCCCTTGTGTAAAACCACCCCTTTTCATCTTTATCGATTCCACCGATTGTGGATTTTTTATAAGGCCCTAAAGGAAGCGACCAATATCTTATGCTTTTTTCTTTTGCATAAACAAAGATATTCTGATATTCAGTTGGCATTGATGAGCTTGCCGAATGCGACCTTGAGCTGCCACCTTCTCTGCCTTTATGCCAAATTATTTCATTAACAAAATTTGTTCTTCCAAAGATTTCATCTAACAATATTTTTAGGTAATGAGATTCATTGTTATCAATATGAACAATAATATTTCCATCCTTCGTCAAGAATTCATGCGCTGCCAATAACCGATTTCTCATAAATGTTAACCATGTCGAATGCGAAAAACTATCATTGTAAGTGAAGCTATCTCTTTCTGTGTTAAACGGGGGGTCAATATAAATCAGTTTCACCTTGCCCCGGAACTGCTTTTTCAGCGTATGCAATGCCAACAGGTTATTTCCCTTGATAATCAGATTCTCCCGGATTGTACCGTTTTCGTCCCGCTTTATTTCCGTTACTTTCTGTTCGCCTTCAACTGTATATCGTTTCCAGTTGGCCAGCACCTTAGTGTCAAATAATCGGTCAATCTCATCCTGCGCAAGAATTTCATTGAAAAATATCTCTTTGCGTTTCTCTTCCTCTTTTGTCTGTCCGCCTTCCAGCACGCAATCTTTATATGGCCATACAAGCGACACCTCACCCCGCTCCCGCAAAAATTTACCGTCTATATTCAGGCCTATTTTGTTTCTGAAACGAGTATAGGAATTTGCCAAAAAGTTCTTATCGGCAATATATTCAATAAATGTGTTGATATTGAAAATCCAATGTCCTTCAATCTCGTCAAAGAATTTGTCTTTTATCTCCGGCTTTCCAAGCAGAAGCTTCACCAAATCACGGTCTATCTTCCATGCCCGATCAATTACCGCCGCTTTGACCAGTTCATCTTCATCATCAACGAACCGGGAATCTGACCTAAGCAGTTCGATCAGCTTATCATTAAAGTTCTTTGCCATATTGCATCCTTTATCGTGTGATTTCTATTAAGAGACAGGTAAAGCTTGACGAATACGAAGTTCTGCAAAATTTGAACGCAGAACTACACTACCAACATTATTAATTGATACTTTAACGTGCGCCAGGCGGTGGGAATCTGAAATCAATTTATCTTCAATAATTAAATCAATATTTACTTTCGGAAAATTCAACCGCTGTCGCACAAATAATAAGTATGTCCATATACCACCAATGACTATTGCTATAGATGTGATAATTGCTTGGATGATGTTCGATAAATTCTTCCAATATTCCATAATTATTACTTATTTAGTGCCACAACAATTGATATGCGTAATTTTTAATTTACCGGCTCGAAACAAATCTATTATTTTGATTGGCTTTTTTTATACTAATATTTCCATAAAATCAAATGATTATTGTTGATGATTTATGTGTGAAGCATGTTTTATTGCCAGAAAAAGCGCAAAATAAGAATTGTAATTTTTGGGGAAAGGCGGACGGGTCGGAAGCTGTAAAAACTTTGGAAACGCACAGTGCGGGCCTGGATGCATTAGTGCCGTGGCGGATGAGATAGAAAAACTTCATCTACCCGATTAGCTGACCTCGTCCTTTCTTTTAATCCAATATTCAGGTTTTTTATGGCTATTTGCAATTGCGAGAATCCATAAAATATTTTCATGTATAATATAAACGATGTAACATGGGAAGACTTTGATGTTAACACGGCGGTAACCACCTTTACGAATCCTTGGTATATCAGAATTTCGAGTAATCCATTTTGCATGTTGATCGATTTCTTCCTTCAATCTCAGACCTAATCCCGCCCTTTGTTCTTCATAATATTCGATAGCATCGTTTAGTTCTTCAAATGCTTACTGAAGCATTATTATTTTCATGATTCAAATCGCTTTTCAATGCTCTTCATTGCTTTGGCATAATCAATGCCTGTTGCTTTCCCTTGTTCAACAGCTCGAACTCTTTCGGTGATTTCTTTTTCCCAACTTAAATCAACATCATTAGAGTCTATAGATCGATTATCAAGAAAAAGGAGGAATCTCGCTAGTTCCAGACGATCTTTTTTCGGCAATTTGATCAATTCAGTTGTTATATCTTCAATTGTTCTTTCCGTTTTTATTTTTCCTTTTTTCTGTAAAATTCAAGAGTCGGTACAACCCAGTCATCTCCTCCGTTACATTTAACATAATTAACTCCTATATCATGCCTAAAAATTCATCAGATAGTATTATTGTAACTCCCATATTTTTCATATCAAACAGATTTGCTTCGTGAACCTGCTCGGTTTGTGCGGCAATTGCATCCTTGAGTAAAATAACATCGTAATCATAGCCGATGGCATCTGTAACTGTCGAACGGATGCAATTAGGCGTCTGCACTCCGCAAATAACAAGGTTTTTTACTCCAAGTCTTGTCAAAACCAGCTGCATGTCTGTTTGAAAAAAACCGCTGAAACGAGCACCTTTTACCTGAAATTCTCCTTTGGCAGGTTTTAATTCAGGCACTATTTCAGCGCCTGGCGTTCCTTCAACAAGATATGGTTTGTTCTTAAACATCTCAACCCTGAATCGTTCAACATCGATTCCATCAGGACGCTGAATTCTGACTTTATGAATTACAGAAATGCCTTTATTTCTGCAGGCATCGAGAACTTGCTTTATAACCGGGATAACCTGCCTGCCCGGAGGCACCATATTCATAACATCGTTTTGCATATCGATTATCAATAAAGCTGTTGTTTTAGGTGAAATATCGGAAATTTCTATACAGGTATCTTTGATTGAATCCATGTTTTCTCCTTTTGTTAAAAAATGAAACTACTCAGGTTGTTAGGTTCACGGTTTACGGTTGCTCGCCTTGAATCTTGAACTGTGAATCTGAGCAGCTACAAATTATTATATCTCGTTAAAACATTATAATATATTTTCTGAACTTTATTAAATACATCCGTCCATGAATAAGGAGCTATTTTATCACGAATAAGCGAGATGTCTATGCCCGGATTTTTATAAGAAGCAGAAATTTGAGTTTTTAGAGCATATGCCAGATTTTTCTCAAATAATGCTTCATCTTCATTATAAGGAACATCTATATTGAGACGGGGAGTTTTGACCAAACTGATAAAATCGGCTTGGATACCTCCGAATATTTCATTTATTCCCGGAAGATCGGCCGCAACTATTCTGCAACCGCTTGCCAGGCCTTCCAGCAAAACAAGGGGCAATCCTTCATAAAAAGAAGGCAGCACAAAAATATGAGACTGCTTCATAATTTCAGCCAGATTCTTTTGCGAAACAGCGCCGTGGACAACAACCCGTTCGCCCAGTTCTTTTGCAAGTTTAAGGCAATAATCGCGTTCTTCGCCGCTTCCGCTTCCAACAAGGTGTAACTGCCACAAGGGATGATCTATGGTAGATAGCGCCCTTAAAAACCAGGGCACGCCTTTGGCTTTGCTTAGCTTTCCGGCATATACCAGTTGCACGGGATTAGGATCAGGTTTTGATGTTAATGTAAAAAGCCGTTCATTGTATCCGGCTCCGGCAACAAAAATTTTATCCGCCGGTATATTATACAAGTTTACAATATCTTTTTTTTGTATCTCGTATAAAGTCATAACAGCATCCAGTTTGCGGCAACCTTTTAAAACCATTTTCTGCAGATGAGAGCAATTTTTAAATTGACGCAGATCCGTTCCGTGACAGGTAGTTACTATAGGAATTTCGGGAAAAAGCTGCCTTGCTAAAGAGGTAACTATCCATAAATGATGACTGTGTATGATATCCGGTTTAAAAGCATTTATGGCTTTTTCAAGTTTTTCTGTAAACGAATTTATATATTGTTTTATATCACCCGATGAAAGATTGCAAAATTTTGAGCTTTCATAGGGCATAACATCGCTCATACCCGGAATTTGGCAGGAAACATCAGCATCAAAAAACTTTACAAATTCACACTGGTCGATACTGATACAATCAAGATCGGCAGGCAGGCCGGATTGTATGCCTGCTACCAGAAAGTTTTCATGATTACACAATGAAGATTCGCGCAGCATGGCCTGGACATAGAAACCACTTCCCGTTGAATCGGGACGCTGGCTGAGCAGATGAAGAATTTTGAGCTTTTTTTGTTTCATCAATTAATTTATTTTGTTTCTTCCTGAACAGCTTTGAACTTTTTATGATATTTAAATGGTAAGGACTCGTCTATTTCCACTAAGTTTGTGCGAAGAAGATGAAGATTGATAAATGTTTTATTTTTAAGATACAAATAGGAAAGAAGATTATTATTTTCGTCACATTCGCTTTGATCGGATTTTAAGTAAAAGCTTTGGCCCTTCAATTTGTCTTCAAGCCACTTCATGGCTTCTGTCTCCATTCCTGCTTTCGCAGCTATGCCGATAAGCTTTACTGTCTGATCATTGTTAAGCTCTATGATGTTTGGAGCAATCACATGTCTTAATCTTAAATATTTAACTTTTTCTTTTTTCTTTGCTTCAATTTTTGAACCGTATGTATTTTTTCTCGGATCGCTTTTCTTGTCAAATTTGATCTTGTCACAAAATATATATGGCAATTGATTTATTTTTTGCCCGTAGTCTGCAATATCACGCTTGGGTTTTTTGATTTTAATAGAAAAATCAGTGAAAATATCAACCTGCTCAGTTCCCAATTTCTTTTTTATAACAGGTAAATATGATTCATTAATTTCATAGCCTATTGAATGCCTGTTAAGATTTTTGGCAGCAAGAGATGTTGTGCCGCTTCCCGAAAAGGGATCAAGAACAGTTTCCTGCTCAAAACAAAACATCCTGATTAAGCGTTTGGGAAGTTCTTCAGGAAACATCGCAAGATGTTTATTCTGTTTTTCTCCCGGAAAAATCCAGTGCCCGGCAAAATATTCATTCCACTCTTTTGTTGACAATTTTGCTTTTTCTTTAATTTCTTTTTCAACAGAAGGGGGATCGCCCGGTTTTTTGAAAAGCAGAATAAACTCATAATCAATCTTTAAAATTCCATTTCGCGGGTAAGGAAATGAGCCCATGATAGAAGCTCCTCCTGTTGTATTACAGGTCGTAACCTTCTGCCAGATAATGGCTCCCATATAATCAAAACCTGCTGATTCACAAAATTTGATTATTTCCGTTCGGATTGGAATAACTTTATAGCGGCCATAATATGCAGCCCTTGCAAACTGGTCTCCGATATTTATACACAGGCGGCAGCCTTCTTTTAAAACGCGGTGGCATTCTTTCCAGACCAGATTAAGATTGTTGATATATTCTTCATATGTATCATAAAAACCTATCTGCCGGATATCATCATAATCTTTTAACTGCCAGTAAGGCGGAGAAGTAATAACAAGATGAACAGATTTGTCGCAAACCTCAGACATTATACGTGAATCAGCTATATAAATGGTATGGTTCGTCATATATTTTTTATAAGTGTAAGGGTGTAGGTGTTAAGTAACTAAATTGATTACACTGTATTTCCTAACACCTAACACTTAAAACATGCTACAATAGCGGCTATGTTACATCTGAAAAAAAAGAAGCCTTAAAAAATTCCCTGTTCATTCGGGCGATGTTAACAATAGAAATTTCCTTCGGGCATTCCGCTTCGCATTCCCTCTCATTGGTGCAGTTTCCAAATCCCAGTTTATCCATTGTCCGTACCATTTCTATAGCCCGCTTAGCTGCTTCCGGTTTTCCCTGGGGAAGAAGTGCCAGTTGAGAAATTTTAGCGCTTGCAAAAAGCATTGCAGAAGCATTCGGGCATGCAGCCACACATGCTCCGCAGCCTATGCATGCAGCGGCATCCATTGCTTTTTCGGCTGTTTCCTGTGAGATCGGCATGGCATTGGCATCGGGGGCGCCTCCTGTATTAACGGAAACATAGCCTCCGGCCTGTATGATTTTATCCAGAGCACTCCGGTCAACGGCAAGATCTTTTATTAATTTAAACGCCCTCGAACGCCAGGGCTCAATAACAATTGTATCACCATCCGAAAAATGACGCATATGAAGCTGGCACAAGGTAGTTCCCTTTTCAGGACCATGCGGACGGCCGTTTACGACGGCGCCGCACATGCCGCATATGCCTTCCCGGCAATCATGATCAAACGCTATAGGTTCCTTGCCCTCAAGTGTAAGCTGCTCGTTTATTACATCTATCATTTCCAGAAACGACATGTCCGTGGAAATATTTTTTGCGTTATATATTTCAAGTTTTCCGGCAGAGTCCGGCCCTTTCTGCCGCCAGACCCTGAGTGTTAAGTTAAGAGTCTTTGTCACTTGTAACTCCTTTGTGTCAGCTTGACATTTTCGAAAGTAAGCGGCTCCTTGTTAAGAACAGGATCATTTCCGTCACCTTTATATTCCCATGCGGAAACAAAGCAGAAATTCTCATCATCCCGCATTGCTTCATTTTCTTCCGTTTGATGGGCTTCATTGAAATGGCCTCCGCAGGATTCCTTGCGTGAAAGAGCATCTATTACCAGTAATTCGCCGAATTCAAGAAAATCTGCAACACGTCCGGCTTTTTCAAGGCTTTGGTTAAACTCCATGCCGGAACCCGGCACAAGAACATTGTTCCAGAATTCTCCTCTTAACTCCTGTATGAGTTTTCGCGCCTTTTCAAGACCGGCATCATTTCTGGACATACCGCAATATTCCCACAAAATATTTCCAAGCTGCCTGTGAAAATCATCGGCTGTCCGCTTTCCTTTTATGGAAAGGAGTTTATTGGTAAAATCATTGATCTTTTTTTCAGATTCCTTAAATGCCAGATGATCCGTTTTCACCTGTTTTTTCGAAGCTGTAGAAAGATATCCGCCTATAGTATAAGGGATTATGAAATATCCGTCCGCAAGACCCTGCATGAGAGCGCTTGCCCCAAGACGGTTTGCGCCATGGTCTGAAAAATTGGCTTCCCCCAGAACAAAAAGGCCGTCGATAGTACTCATCAGATTATAGTCAACCCATAACCCACCCATAGCATAGTGGACAGCAGGATAAATCATCATGGGTGTTTCATAAGGATTATCGGCTGTAATCTTCTCATACATCTGGAAAAGGTTTCCATATTTTTTTGCTATTGTATCTTTTCCGTCTCTTTTTATCGCATCTGCAAAATCAAGATAAACGGCAAGCCCTGTTTCACCAACGCCTTTTCCCTTATCGCACTGCTCCTTGGCGTTTCTCGATGCCACATCACGGGGAACAAGGTTTCCGAAACTCGGATATTTGCTTTCAAGATAATAATCACGTTCCGCTTCGGGTATCTGGAAAGGCTTTCTTTTATCTCCCGGTTTTTTCGGAACCCAGACACGGCCGTCATTTCTCAGGCTTTCACTCATTAAAGTGAGTTTTGACTGATACGTTCCATGAACAGGTATACACGTGGGATGAATCTGGGTAAAACAGGGGTTGGCGAAAAAAGCGCCTTTTTTATATGCCCTGTAAGTTGCTGTAACATTTGATCCCATGGCATTTGTTGAAAGAAAAAAGACATTGGCGTAGCCGCCTGTGGCGAGGACAACCGCATCAGCGGCATATTTTTCAATTTCACCGGTAACAAGATTGCGCACAACTATTCCTCTTGCCTGGCCATCTATCAGCACAACATCCAGCATTTCCCTTCTGGTGTACATCTCAACTTTTTTTGCTGCAATCTGTCTTGACAGTGCGCTGTATGCTCCTAAGAGAAGCTGCTGTCCTGTCTGGCCCCTTGCATAAAAAGTCCTTGAAACCTGTGCTCCTCCGAAACTTCTGTTTGCAAGCTGGCCTCCGTATTCACGGGCAAACGGAACTCCCTGGGCTACGCATTGATCGATAATATTGCCGCTTAACTGGGCAAGTCTGTAAACATTAGCTTCTCTTGCCCTGAAATCGCCGCCTTTTATCGTATCATAAAAAAGCCGCCGGTCACTGTCTCCGTCATTCTGATAGTTTTTTGAAGCATTGATTCCGCCCTGGGCTGCAATACTGTGAGCGCGTCTCGGACTATCCTGTATGCAGAATGTTTTTACATTGTATCCAAGTTCGGCAAGGGATGCCGATGCCGAACCTCCGGCAAGACCGGTTCCAACGACAATTATATCGTATTTCCTTTTATTTGCCGGATTGACAAGTTTCAGCTCGAAACGGTGTTTGTCCCATTTTTCAGCAAGAGGACCTGCCGGTATTTTTGCATCAAGCTGCATAATATTTCCTTCCTTATGTTGTAAGAGAAATAAAAACCGGAATGAAGCCGAAACCAAGCCCTACTATAATACTGAAGGCGATACTCACCTTTCTTATAAAAGGCATATATTTTGGGTGGTTTACTCCAAGTGTCTGAAAAGCGCTCCAGAACCCGTGACTCACGTGCACGGCAACCACAATCATGGCAAATACATAAGTTGCTATATAAACTGGACTGGAAAACGCATTCTTCACTATTTCAAATATTGTTGTACCGGTTTTATCGACGAAATGAAAATTGATCAGATGTATTATTATAAAGGCAATGAGTATCAAGCCTGTATAAGGCATTGTGAAAGAACCTATGGTCCGGCCCCCCGCATTTTTTTTAACCGAGTATCTTACCGGCCTGGATTTGATATTTTGGATGAAAAGAACAAGGCCGGTAAAAACATGAATTATTCCAAAAAATAAAAGGCCTTTTTCGGAAACCGAGATTAGTATTCCAAGAGAATGCAGGTGTTCTGCATATGAATTAAAGGCATCCCTTCCTGCATATAATGTCAGGTTTCCTAAAAGATGTGAAGTAAGAAACCCGCAAAAACTAAGCCCCGTAATTGCCATAAGCCATTTTTTGCCTATGGAACTTGTTAAGGTTCTTATAAACCAGTTCATCACACTTCCTCCGTTGAAAAGAGACCTTTGAAGATGTTTGCATAACGCTTTCTTTATTAGTGGAATTTAAATATTGAGTTATACACTCTGTGTCAATAAAAAATTAGTAGCCTTGTAATAACTCCATCTATTTTAATTTTGAAAACAGATAAATATTCATAGTAGCGGTTCAACAATGTCTGATCATAATAAGAACTATTTCAAAGCAAAACGACAGCAAAAAACCGGCCAAATTTCCACTCCGGAAACTTCACCTGTCGGGATTCTTTACAATTTCAGCCAAACCCATATAATATCATAAACCGTCATGTCCGGCGAAGGCAGGTATCCAGAACATTAACTGGATGCCCCCCGGCTTACCACATGCCGGGGCAGGCTTATCATATCCGGCATGAGAAATATAAATTTTCCAACTTTTTATATTTTCATAAAATACGTTTTACACATAAATCTTCGATAATAATCATTTGATTTTAAAAAGATATTAGTGTAAAAAAAAGTATTCAACAAACAAATTTTGTTTCAAGCCTGTTAACTTAAAGATTGCGAATATCAATTGTTGTCGGGATGCTTGTTCATTCATGACGGATATGTGATCATATAATGCATTTTGAGATTGTAACTCCGATTATTCGAACTGAAACAATCGCCTCTGGGAGTAGTATTCGGATACTGCCCCTTTTACGGAAACAATATGGTGCAGGGAATTGGAAGAAACTAAAAGGTACTGCCACTGTCCGCTTGAGTGATGGAACGCTTCGATTTGCAGAATTGCATTGGTTTGAAGCTCACGGCATCGGAAAAAAGAAAATTAGAATTAAAAAGTTTTTGGACTAAGCCATGATTAATGAACATAAAAATTTATCAATTCGGTTTGCAATTTGCGTAGATACAGATGACCCTGATTTACTCACACCACGCATGGTCTATCAAGTCTTGCCTGATGACAATGCTGCAAAATCAGATTATTTACGGGTTATTGATAATGAAGGTGAAGACTACTTGTACCCGGCCAGGTATTTTGTTCTCGTAGATTTTCCACAACCGGTTAAACAGGTTCTATTACGTACGAACGTGCCGGTTATGCGAAGCGTTGATTCAGAGCCTATCGCATAAACCGACGGCAGTGAAGACTTTCATGAAAACGCCGATTTTAGTAACTGAGGATTTTCTGCCTCAGCTTACAAGATCGGCAAGCAATCCGCACTGCACGTTTCCAAAATCTTATTATAGTGTTCAACTTCCCCATCATTTGCCAAAGATTACAATTCCATATGTTGCGCTTTTCCTGATAACAAACTTGTCTTGAACATAAATCTTCAACAATAATCATTTGATTTTAAAAAGATATTAGTGTAAATGAAAGAGCATTTAACAAACAGATTTTGTTTCAAGCCGGTAACATAAAGATCTCTTATATTAACCGGCCAAATTTCCACTCCGGAAACTTTACCTGTCGGGATTCTTTACAAAAAAAAATATTAACCATTATCAATGTAACACATTGTATAATATGAAATATTCAGTGTATATTGCGGATATACGCCTTTATTTTGCTAAAAACGTCGGGATTCTTTACAATTTTGAATAAAAGCCATGGTGCAGCAAAATATGATAATAACTGATGCAAATAATTAGTTATTTAAATTATTAAATAAGTACATCATATGATTTTGTTTTAAAAATACTGAAAATTCTCTCAAAAACTGTCGGAAAAGTTTACACTTTTTAATAATAACAAAACATCCTATCTATCTATCTATCTATCTATCTATCATTATTATATAATATTATTATGGTATTATTATTGCTTGCAAATAAGCGGTAAAATAAATCTTGTATTAAAGAAATAATATAAAGAATTTTGATAGCAGAAGGAGAACCTGTTCATGAAGCGCATTTCGATTTGTTTGTTGACCTGTTTTACTTTTTTATTGTGGGCAAATGTTTTATTAGCAAACCCATTGAATTTAAGCACTTTTACAGCCGATGTTGGGGTTAGTGAGAGTGGCGGTATCGTAAACTTTACAGAGGATATCAACTCTTATGGTATTTACTTTTATAATGATAATTTCTTTGTTGATCCGAATGCAACTGCTTTAACATTTGACTATTTATTGGAACTGGGGCCGGATAATGAAGACTATCTTATAGTCCAGATAGATTCTATTTATGAATTTGAAATTGGAGATTGGAACTCTTCTGATGTTGACACTCAAATATTATCTGGAACAGGTTCTATTGATATGACTCCTTTTCAGGGATCTTATATAAGCTTGGCTTTTGGCTTGGAAGCAAATGATTGGTATGCAGATACAATAGCAACAGTTTCTAATATTGATTTACAAATAGCTTCCATTCCAGTTCCTGAGACAGGATCGATCATTTTATTAGGTATTGGAATAGCCGGTTTGTTTGGTATCGGAAGAAGAAAGATTCTTAAAAATTTATAAATTTACGAGCCAGTTTCAAAACGCCCCATTTTGGCCGATCTCTGCGTTGGGCTCAAATTTCAATCCTCGAAATACTCAATGTATTCCTGTGGTTGAAATTCTCTCCCGCCTTGAGCTTGACCAAACTGAAACGTTTTGAAAGTGGCTCTTACTACTTGAATATACTTCTGATAAAGCCAAACTGCCTGTGATCTTAAAACTAAATTGATCTTTTATAGAAAAAAGGCAGAACGGGAAGCCACGGGTTCTCAAAGAAAGAATAGCCGGGTTGCCAGAAGTTTAAAATAACTTTTGCGGCCCGGTTTTTTTTGACTAACCTCCCCATGCCCGGGGCGGGCACAACGAAGCATGAGAATACAGGAGACAGAAGTCAGAAGACAGAATAACGAGGAATCTTAACATTCTGAATTTATTGAAACCAAGATTTCTCGCTTCGCTTCGAAATGACACAAAAATGAATTGCGTCACAGCCTCGAAAGCCGGTATCCAGGAATTTAAATTAGTTCCGGATGCCGGATGACATCATCCAATGTTTCCCTCGCCCCTTGTGGGAGAGGGTCAGGGTGAGGGGAAGGGGAACAGGAAAAACTGCCAGATACTGCTAAAAAATAATGAATATCAATAAATTATATGAAATAAAATAGGAGCTGACATGAGAATGACAATATTACGAAAAAGCTATGCGATAGTAATTGGTATTTTTTTTATGGCTGTTATGGGGCTTCCGGCAGCAGTATTTGCGGAAACCGATGTTTCTGATAAGGTACAGCTTATCCAGTCAAGATTATTGTTTGATCGTTTAACCAGCCAAAATTATCTGGATGTTTCGGTGAAGAATATCTCAAATGAAGTTTTGCTGACTCCTATTAAAATTGTAATCGACAGCATAAGTACGCCTGATGTAACTGTTGCGAATGCGGATGGCGTTACTTCCGAAGGAAAACCTTATTTTGAATATATGACGAATACTGGTCAATTTTTGTCCGGAGAAACAACCGGTAGTAAGAGAATAAAATTTAATAATCCGAAAGTGGCGAGATTTACCTTTACAAAAACTGTTCATGCAACCATACCGGAGGCTGCTGCTGTGATAGGATCTGAAGGCGGAGTCATATCTAGTCAGCAGGGCCTAAAGGCAATAATCCCTGGTGGTGCGTTGCCGGAGGATACTATTGTTTCACTCGCATCGGCGGATATTGATTCTTTTAGAATCGATACAGATATGAAAGAAAGTGTAGATATATTGGGCATCATGGAATTTAATATAGGCGACAAGGAACTCTTGCAAAACGCCGAGCTGGCATTTCCACTACCAGATTCAACAATTTCAGGAGAAAATCTTTATTTAGCAAAGATAATTAAAGGTCAGGATGCGGATATGATGGCCATTGTTGATAGGGTTGGTATCGTGGGCAATGAATTGATATCGCAATACCCGCCTTTCCCAGGTGCCATAAAATCTGGTGTCTATGGCGTGATACGGCCTAATACTATTTGCGGCATCCCGAATTTAAATAGTTTTTTCAAGATATCACCGGATTGCAGTCAGAGGCTTGATGCGATAATATTTATGAAGGATGTTTCAAAAAATATCGAAGCACATCAACAGATGATTCTTGCCAGTGCCGAAAACAAATATGATGAAGCTAAGGCATTACAAACGCTTACCAAACTTACTGAAAACGCTGCTAGTTTGCTGCAATTAAGCAGCTTGGGGCCTGAAAAACTAATCGAATTAGGTATTCGAAAGTCTATTTCTCTTACAGGTGTTCTTTTCAGCGATGAGTTGGCGCAGCTAATCACAAATCATGCCGTATGTATGGCAGAAACCTATATCACAGGCAATATGGAAGCTTGTGTTGGTGTAGTATTGAATGATTTAGTTAGGCTTGCAACTGATCCTATTGCGATTAGAGGTTACTGCTCTGCAATACAGCAAAGCCAAGACCTACTTATCGCTCGTCAATATTTATGGGATTATTATTCTTTTGGAGGAGATGAGTCGCTACTTGCTGATTATGTTAACGCTGCTTCCAGTTCGCGAATTGATATCATAAAATCAATAGCTGAACGTCTTGGATATGATGGATTTATCGGTATGGAGTGCCTTTTAACAAGAGACTATAATCCTGATGAGGTAGATGAATTTATCAATAACTGTATAGCTCAAGTTGCTGAAATAAGGAAAGGTCTGGATAGTAATGGAAACGGAATTGTCGATATCGTTGAACCTGTGGTCGAAACAACAAATAAAATACCCGACACCGGCCAAACCACTTCTTATACTAATACCTTTGGCGAAGATTCGGACTACAATATTAATCCTCAATCTTATACCAAGCTGGATGCAAACGGAAACGCCCTTCCGGACAGCGCCAGCCAATGGGTTATGGTCAAAGATAATGTAACTGGCCTGATCTGGGAAAATAAAACTGATGACGGCGGAATTCACGATAAGGATAATTATTATACCTGGTATGACGCCCAAAGCGTCTTTATTACCCAGCTCAATAACAGCAATTTCGGCGGGCATTTGGACTGGCGTCTTCCCACAGCCATGGAGCTTTCCATGCTGGTGCATGCTGATAAACCCTATCCCGGGCCGACAATCAATACAACATATTTTCAGAACACTATGTCGTCCTTTTGTTGGTCGTCCGCTACTTACGCTAGTTACCCGGACGGCGCGTGGCTCGTGGATTTCTACCGCGGCTACGTCCACTACGACAATAAGTCCTATAGTTGTTATGTGCGTGCCGTCCGCGGTGGACAGTGATTGATTATTGGGTGATTGGGGTCATTTGGTGATTTGAGCAGCGGTGTGGTGGTTGCCATTTCAGTGGACGGCAGGTCGTTTTTACGGGGTGAATGATGGCCAGATACGAACACTTACCGGCGTACAAGCTGGCGATGGAACTGGGGATATTTCTCCAGGGCGTGGTCAGAAAGTTCAGCCGGTATAACAAGTACTCGATCGGTTCCGAATTAAGGGAAGTATCCATACGCATCATTCGGTTGATCGTCCGTGCGAACTCGACCGAATCCGGCAGATCGGAAGTGCTTCAGGAACTGGTTGAAAATTGCGAGCTTTTCAAAACGATGCTGGTATTCGCAAAGGAAGGTAAGGCGTTCGATAACTTTAATTCATTTCAGCAGCTATCAAAGATGGCTGTTTTACTGAGCAAACAGAGTGAAGGCTGGCTTAAGAGCAGCAAAAAGAGCCTGAATTGTCAACCGCCCGAAAGAGCGGGTAGATGAGCGTGCTGAAGAACACTGTGCGCCGCCTCCGCCTTGCCGAAAAGCAAGGCATTGAAATACAGGGCGCCGAGCGATCGGTTTCCGGTGGACGTAAATGTCATAAAGTGAGGCGGTGAAATGTCGTCCAATTATTGGTCGTCCACTACTAACGCTAATAACCCGGACAACGCGTGGAACGTGAATTTCAACAACGGCAACGTCAACAACAACAATAAGTCAAATAATTATTATGTGCGTGCCGTCCGCGGTGGAAAGTGTTCGCTGCTCTCTTTTGAATCGGTGTACGGAGCTTATCTGGATTGCCGGAAGCGGAAGAGGGGTACGATTAATGCGCTTAAATTCGAGATCGGATCTCTGGATAAGATATTTGATCTGGCGATGTCATTACAACAAGGAACGTACCGGCCGGCCCGCTCTGTTTGCTTTATCACAACTAGCCCCAAGCTGCGGGAAATATTCGCAGCGGATTTTACGGACAGGATTGTGCATCACCTGGTGGTCCGGGAGCTGGAAAAAGTATGGGAGCCTTACTTTATTTTTGATTCCTACGCTTCCAGAAAGGAAAAGGGAACTCATGGCGCCGTTCACCGACTTCAGAATTTCATGCTGAAGGCAACAAATAACGGCAAGCGGCAGGCGTGGATGATTCAGCTCGATATACGGTCGTTTTTCATGAGTATCGATAAGGATGTGCTTTTCGGAATTTTTGAACGCAAACTTTCAACAAAGGGCGACACAAGCTCATGGGTTCTGCTCTATCTGCTGCACCGTATTATTTATCATTCCTGCGAGCGGGATTTTGTTTTCAAGGGAAATCCGGTCATGCTCGACAAGGTGCCGCCGCATAAAAGCCTTCTCAAGGTCGGCGAAGGCAAGGGGCTTCCGATAGGCAACCTGACCTCGCAGTTTTTTGCGAATGTTTATTTGAACGAAATGGACCACTTTATCAAACACGGGCTTAAGTGCCGCTATTACGTGAGATATGTTGATGATTTCGTTTTGCTGGCTGATAGCCCGACCCGTCTTGAGCAATGGGTGCTTCAAATTGCCGATTATCTCGAAAAGAAGCTTTTGTTGACACTCAAAGACGGGTGGAGAGTAAAAACGGTTTCAGAGGGGGCCGATTTTCTGGGATATATCGTGCGGCCGAAGTATATCCTGGTCAGGAATCGGGTCGTCAATGCCATGAAAGAAAAATTGGCCGAACACCATAAGAAAATGGTGGAATGCCGGAAAGATGTGAACGGCCGAATGATTTTGAAAATGAAGATGACCCCAGATGCAACAGATGATTTGATGCAGACACTGGCATCCTATCTTGGTCATTTCAAGCATGCCGACAGCTATCGTCTGACGCGTACTGTTTTTTTAAAGCACCCATGGTTGAACGAATATTTCACTTTCAACGGGGAAAAACTGACAAGAAAGCTTGTGTACAAGGGAAGCTTTCGGTCTTTGAGATCGCAGGTTGGGTTTTTTAGGGCAAAGTTGAAAGATACTGTGCTTTTGATTGAGGTGGGGCTTTTCCTGGAAATATATGATGGTGATGCCGTATCCGCCGGAAAGGCGCTGGGGCTTATCCTTCAGGAGAACAAGAGAGGGATAGGCGTTTCGGCCGGTTTTCCACTTCGCTTTGAACCGCGTAATATCAAGAAACTGCTTGAGATGGGAAGAGACGTGGCCGTGATCAGAGAGGCTGGAGCCGGCAAATATGTAAAGAAGCGATATGTCGATGACCTCTATCGTATTTTATAACTATTCTAAAAAAGGGGATTGGAAAAATGCGTAAAGGCTTTTTGATTTTAATAATGAGTTTGTTTGTTTTTTGTTCAGCGGCATACGCTGATTTAGTAGACAATAACGATGGCACAGTGACTGATACGAAAACCGGGCTCATGTGGCAGCAGGCCGGAGCCGGAACGATGACCTGGACGGCTGCCCTGACTTACTGTGAAAACCTTCAGCTTGCCGGTTACAGCGATTGGCGGCTGCCGAATCGCAACGAGCTTCAATCCCTCGTCGATTATTCGAAATACAATCCTGCCATCGATACTGTGGCGTTTCCCGGGGCGATGTCGTCCTATTATTGGTCGTCCACTACTAGCGCTAGTTACCCGGCCTACGCGTGGCTCGTGAGTTTCTACTACGGCAGCGTCAACCACGGCCATAAGTCCTCTAGTTATTATGTGCGTGCCGTCCGCGGTGGACAGTGATTGGTGATTTGAATATTTGGTGATTTAGCGGATGCCGGGGGTGGAAATGAGTGAGAAATTCAGACGAAACATCACGATTCCGCCCCCAAATAAAAGCCCGGGGTTTTCGATTTGTCTTCGGGAGTATACCGGGGGCATTTACTTTATCCGTTTATATATAACGCAATGATTTTATAAGTATAATGTCTTTATAGAAAGAAGTTTGTGAAGAAGGATGTAGATTTATTTCTTTTTTAAAAAATCATCCGGAGCAATACCGGCTTCTCTCAAGATTGCCCTTAGTGTTCCTTCGGGGATATCGCCTGGATGGTTTTGGATGGTTTTAAGCGAGATGTTTTTTTGTTGAGCCGGTGGAAGATTTTCTATCTTTTTCAGATGTTGAATGATTCATTTTCGGTCTCTTTAAAATAACCGGCTTTCCTTTCAAAGAGAACTTCAAGGTAGTCTCCCTCTTTATCATACCAAACTTTTATTGCTTCTGCCATAATGCTTCACACCTCTTTATGGTGTCAGTAAAATATGCAGTTATAATAAAATGGCCTTTACTTCCCTTTTTAACAATAACGCACATCTATTTGTCAAAGCTCTAAAATCAGTATTTCAATAATTGATACATTTGTGTTATTGCTTCTTGAATCGGAATAATTTGAATTCCTTCTTCATAAAATCGTTTAGTGCCCCCGTATAGCAAAAAAGCTTTTGCCATCGGGTAGTCTTGTAAAAACAGTTTCAACCCATTAAGATCTTTGGCTGAGTATTTTGCTTTCCTTTTAATCTCAAAAGCAAATATGCCCTTTTCTCCGTATAAGACAAAATCTACTTCAACCTGATTTGACGTGCGCCAATAGTAAATATCATATCCGAGTTTATAATAATCGTTTATCGCTCTTAGCTCCTGTAAAAACAAGGTTTCAAGTGCAGGGCCTTCAATTTCTTCCGGGGAATCAAGCGGGCCTTTTGGTCTGATTGTTCGAAAGATACCCACATCAAAAAAATAGAATTTCGGGTGCTGTATCATTCTTCTTTTTGCTTTTTTTGTAAATACAGGCAATCGCAAGGAAATCAGCAGATCGTCAAGTATGGAAAAATAGCTTTCAACAAGTTTTCTGTTTAATGAACACTCTCTTGCAATCTCAGAAAGGTTTAATACTTCTCCCTGGGAAAAGCTGGCCGTTTCCAAAAACCTTGAAAAGCCCCCTATGTTTCTGGTCAACCCTTCCTGAAAAACCTCTTCTTTTAAATATGTAACCACATATGAGCTTAAATATGAAGCAGGGTCTTTTTCAGTGTATGCACATGGCAAATGACCGTATTTCAATGAGTGTGCTAAATTAAAATAGGAAGAAAGTTCTTTGCAGCATAAAGGATGCATATAAGCCGTTAACGCCCTGCCTGCCAAAAGATTTATATCTGACTTCTTTAGTTTTCTTGCGCTGGAACCGGTCAGTATAAACCGGTATCCAAATTTTTCAATCAATCGGTGAACTTCATCCAAGAGTTTGGGAACCTTTTGCACTTCATCGATGATGATTACATCTGAAAAATCTTCGGGAATATAGGATTCAAGTTTTTCAGGGGAACTTATAAGACGAAAATATGTTTCCGACTCCAATAGATCAATATAAATGCTTTTTTTATACTGCCGCCTTAACCAGAAAGATTTGCCCGTTCCTCTGGGACCAAATAGAAAACAGCTCTTATCTGGGGCTAAAGCAATAATTCGTTCAAATATTTTATTTGATTCCATTTTGGGATTTTAAAAAATTAGATGTTTTTAGCAAGAAGTTCATTTTGGCCTTAATAACTCCATTTTGCATATATTTATGGAGTTTGCAACTCTTTTTTAGCATTCGCAATAAACATTTTTCAGTTTACCTAAAAAATAAAGGGGTTACTTGGAGCCCTTTATTTTTATAGTTTTATATAGAATATGCCATATTATTAAACTATTATGAAAGTATAAACAAAGGGGATTTTTAATTTGCCTTCGGGAGTATATTTTTGTTGAGAGTAGTAATCGTGATGTCTATGCTTTTATGCGATTTCATATGATGTATATTGAAAGAGGTTTGTGAATAAGGCTTTAGAACAGCTCTACCACTTAAGCAACTGTACAGTTTCCCCGACTACCGCAGAATCATCAAAATCTAATTGGATTTTCTTTTTAATGATTATAACTTCCTTATAATCATCCTTAGGAAGGGAAATTAGATTTGTTTTCGATAGAATATCTGAAATAAATTTTAAAAAAATCTGTTCTTTATTTTTTCTAAAAAGAATCACGCCAATAGAATGTAGAGAAAAATCAGAAATATTCAACTTGCCGATACCCTTTTCTATGAACTATGAAGAATTTACAGTCTTTGCTTTTATCCTGCTGTAGTAGAATTTCTATAAATATATTCGTATCAAGCAGATACACTATCGCCACTCCAGCGCTTTATGTTGCAACTCTACAGAAGTATATTCATTTTTTAAATTTGATAAACCGCTTTCCCAATCAAACTTAAATTTGCTTTTCTTAACCTTTTTTTCGCCATATTTAACTAATAAATAATCTATAAAGTCATTAACTTCGGGAATTACATGTGCCGGTAATTTATCAATTTTAGCTTCGATATCTTGAAATTTCATAAGACAACTCCTCTATTATGGCGCTTAATTGATTTTTTAATAATTATACCATTATTTTACAAATAATATCAATTTGTTTATACAGCAAACGGGGTAGTTCGGGACCTCTATGTTTTTTATGCAATCCTGCATGATGTCTTTGCGCAAAGCGGTTTATGAAAAAGGATAAGTCTGTCTATGCGGCTTTTGCAGCTCCCCGTGGAGCGGGGGCTCCTTGCAAAAGACCTTGGGTAGTTAGATCCTCATCAACATCCGGCCAATGTATTCCGTATCCCGCTCCGGCAATTCGCCAGTTTGCGCGCTGCTTTGGTGTGGCATGCAGTAAACGTGGGTACCACGCTATCGGGACAGTTATGGTTCGTCCATCAAAAAGATCCACACTAATGGTATCATCAGTAATGTGTACATCCCTTACGCGTTCTCCCGCTTTAGGCTCCAAAGAATTCATTCCATACCTCCAATAATTCTTTTTGGTTCTCCGTAGTAAGCATTTCCAATTTTCGCAATTCTCTTGCCGGAAAACCAAGATTGTATGCCAACGCCACAGGATTGAGCCAGAACTTGGCTGAGAAGGCATCTCGGTCAATGTGGACATGCGGTGGTTCGTGCAAGTCATGACTTACAAAATAAAACCTGTATGGTCCTGACCTCAAAACTGCTGGTGACATTTTTCCCCTTTTATTTTAATCACTATTGTTTTTATCATTTTTCTCTACGATCTACAATATCTAAAAATATTTTTTATAGTAGTAATTGGTACGTTGTTAGTCCCTTAATTGTAAAGTTCTTGCAAAAATGGCAAAAGAATTTATTGGCAAGCGGTTCTGAGTCTTGCCAGTTCAGGGATTACGAACATCTCCCTGATCATTAAACCGGTAACGATAACGGCCTTGCCCAACTTAGTCAGATAGTATTTATAGGTTTTGGGAACTTTTTTAAGGAGACCGTGGGCTTTTAATCGTTTGAGGATTCTGGAGACAGCGCCGCTGCCTTTACCGGGGAGATATTGACGAAGAGAACGGTTCTGCAGGCCGTTGCTGTTGAACTCTCCCCGTGCCAGGATTTTTAGAAGCGCTTGATCATCATCACTGTAGAAATTGATTCCTTTGTAGGAGCGGTTATCAGCGGTGACGGTCTTTGAAATCTTCCGGAGTTGTTTGACCCCATGGCTTGGATCATCAAAGGTGGAGATAAACTCCAGGTAGCGACGATTGGAAGCCTTTAGAAGATTCATAAGGGGGAACAAACTGTAGATGTTCTTTTTCATAGAGGCATTCTTTACAACCGAATGGCCGTCTCTCTGTTGAACTTTACGGAAGTGTTTGAACTGAGAAACATCATTGGTTGTGGTTTCAATCCTCAGGATCAGACCGAATTTATCATACATCTTGAGGGATACTGCACCCATCTGGTGCTTGATTCTCGTTCCGAGAATTCGCGTATTGAAACGGTTGCCCATTTCTCCCTGATAATTACCATGCAGCTTTTGCCCCAGAAAAGAGGCGATGTTCTCCGGTTTCACGGAGTGGATGGCGGTTCGAACAATGGATTCATACAGTTCTTTCAAATCAGCCTGCTTTTTGAAAACAATATCGGTGGCGTATTCGGCCTGCATGATGCTCCAGCGGTAACGCAGGTCGTAGTTCTTGATAACGGGGCAGTATTGTTCGGCAAAAACATCCATGGCTGCATGTAACGCTTCAACCCTGATGCTGTCCGAGATATCCTGGGCTTTACTGAAGTCGTCAATATCAAGAAAGGCGTTTTCATTCATGACATATGGTATCTGGGCATTATCCAACTGATGAGCCAGCCAGTTATGACCGTTAAAGTAAAACTGTAGCCGGAAAGGACACCATGTGGGAACCCGGAGATAACAGAGGCCGAAAACCTTGTCGATGAAATAAAAGTAATAATGGAGACATTTACCGGAATCATAACGGAGGAATGTCTTGCCTGAATTTTTGTCATGCCATGGCCTATAACTGGTACAGGCTTCCATGGCGGAAAAGATATGCACAAGACCGGGATGTTGCCCTCGCTCTTTCAAAATGGCTTTGATACGAGCCTCTTTACGAAACGCCTTGATCTTACGGATGAACTCAATCTGAATGCCCTGTTCTTCGGCAATACGCTCAGCATTCTGTCTGATCTCCTCCCGAAGACCTTGCGCAAACCCGGGATAATCGAATATCCTGATGCCCTGGGAGTAAAGAAAAGCGGTCATCCCCTGATCATAACACCATCCAGGCAGGGTGCCCTGGATGACAATACGGTCGTAACATGAAAGAACACCCGTGATTTGCTCTTTATATCGTTCGGTAATCAACATACTAAACCTCCATGCTAAAAATGTTACACTCATTTTAGCATGGTTTAACTAAAAATTCTTGGTTCCGGCTTGTCCGGGTTAGGCTTTATGATATCAAAAATGCTTTATATTTTATAAAAGGAACAGTTATTAAGGAAGCTATATATGAAAGACAAACGGGGTTTGTATTATTATCCTTTCCCTCAGAACCAGAAAGTTCGCATGTATGTAAATAAGTCAAAAGATGAGATTTGTTTCAGACTCTGGAATAATGATGACTCTAAACTATGGGAAGAACATGGATGGGTTCCTTACAGCGCCATAAAACAGGCGATCCCACTATATGATGGTTCTAAATTTAACCCCAATGAAGCTTATGATATTGAAATAGCAAGATCGCTGATTGCGGAAAATGAATCTTTCAGAAAGTAACCCATATGAAAATAGCCATAGCGCAAATTAACCCTGTTATTGGTGATTTTGAATATAATTTTAACCTGATAAAGAGCTTTGCCGGTAAAGCCATAAAACAAAACTGTGATCTTGTGGTTTTCCCGGAGCTTTCTGTTACAGGTTATCCCCCCCGTGATCTTCTGGAAAAAAAAGATTTCATTGAAGCAAATCTTTCATATCTTTCCCGGCTTGTCGATGAAATAAGGGGAATAGGTGTAATCTGCGGATTTGCGGATAAAGCAGATGAAGGAAATCTTCTCTATAATTCGGCGGTTCTGTTTGAAAACGGAAAAATCCTTCACAAAACAAATAAAAGACTGCTTCCCACATATGATGTATTCGATGAAAGCAGATATTTTGAAGCAGGCGCAGAATTTGCTCCCTATAGCTATAAAGACAAAATAATCGGCATTGCAATATGTGAGGATGCATGGAACGATGATAACAGTTCCGGGGAAAAAAAATATCATTTAAATCCGGTAAGTCTTATGATTAAAAACGGAGCAAACCTGATTATAAATATTTCAGCATCCCCGTTTCATATGGGCAAACAACAATTCAGGCAAAACATGTTCGGAGCTATAGCACGCAAATATAAGGTTCCGTTTATTTTTGCTAATCAGGTAGGCGGTAATGACAGCGTCCTTTTTGACGGAACAAGCGCTGTTTTTGACACAAACGGCAGGATAATCGCTCTTGCCCGTGATTTTGATCAGGATTTGATATTTTATGATACTGACAATCCATCCGGAAATCTTTTGCAGGAAAACATGCACCCGGTATCCGCAAGCAACACCGAAGCCGTTTTAAAGGCTCTCGTTATGGGAACGCGCGATTATGTGACAAAATGCGGTTTTTCCAAAGTAGTGCTTGGATTAAGCGGCGGAATAGATTCAGCGATTACGGCTTTTATTGCAGCGCAAGCCATAGGCCCGGAAAATGTGCTGACGGTATTTATGCCGTCTTCCTACACATCAAAAGAAAATTATGGGGATACGCAAAAACTTGCTCAAAATATCGGAACAAAGTATGAAATCATTCCTATAGACAGTGTTTTTGAAGGATTTTTAAAACTTGTTTCTCCTTCATTTAAACAAAATGAGCCCGAAGTAACTGAGCAGAATATCCAGGCCAGAATCAGAGGAACCATACTGATGGCTTTATCAAACAGAGAAAACCGTATTCTTCTTTCTACCGGAAACAAGTCCGAACTTGCCGTAGGTTATTGCACTTTGTACGGAGATATGAACGGAGGGCTTGCCGTAATATCGGATATTCCAAAAACAATTGTATATGAAATTTCTCACTTTATAAATCGCAGCAAAGAAACTATTCCGGCAAATATAATAAAGAAAGCCCCTTCAGCCGAACTGAAGCCGGACCAGACAGACCAGGATGATCTTCCGCCCTATGATCTTCTTGATGCCATATTAAAAGGATATATTGAAGATTTGAAAGGGGCGAAAGAGCTTATTGCTCAAGGTTTTGATGCAAAAACAGTTAAAGATGTGATTTTACGGGTTGACAGAAATGAATACAAAAGGCATCAGGCCGCCCCCGGACTCAAGGTTACATCAAAGGCTTTCGGCTATGGCAGAAGATATCCGCTGGCTCAGAGATACACTCAAAGAGATATTTAAAGAGTGCCTTTCGGATTTATTTTTTCTTCAGCCCCTTTTTTATAAGAGCTTTTTCCATACCAGTCAATCTGACGGCATATCCCTCTGATGATGCTTACTTCCCCGGCCCTGAGCTTAAGCCTTGTGAAATAATGACGCAGCTTATTCATCCAGTAGTCGGGATTTTCGTTATTTATATAATCGATCCTTACAAGAATATCTTTTACCTGTTCGTACATCCCGTCTAACTCATGTCTTGATGCGAGCCTCGGAGAATATTTTGTCTTCTCTTCAATCCCGGCAAGAAAAAGCTCGTAGCACACCAGTAAAACCGCCTGAGAAACATTGAGCGAAGAAAAATCCGAGGAAGGAATATTTATAAGCTCGTGGCAAAGGCGGATATCTTCGTTTACAAGCCCTCTGTCTTCAGAACCGAACAGAATGGCGATTTTGTTGTTTTGGGAAAGATCTGCAAGCCTTTCTGCCATGCCCGAAGGAGTTGAAAGTATCGCACGCTCTCCGCCGAGGCGGGCAGTGGTTCCGACCACATAATTATATGAAGCAAGAGCTTCTTTTAGGTTTTCAAACAGTTGGATACCGTCGATAACATCGGAAGAAAAGTGGGTTCCAAGCTTTCGGATTTTTTCAAGATCATAATTTTCAGGAGAAACAACAACAAGATTTCTTATCCCCATATTCAACATGGCCCTTGCAGATGATCCTATGTTTTCAGGAAATCTGGGCCGGACCATGACAATTGTAATATTATCGGAATTTACTCTTTGCACAATCAGCTTATTACTTCAAAACTATTGAAAAAATAACCGATTTCAAAAGCTGCCGTTTGAGGGGAATCGGAACCGTGTACAATGTTTTTTTCAATATCAGTAGCAAAATCCGCACGAATTGTTCCGGGGGCCGCTTCTTTATAATTGGTTGCCCCCATCAATTCCCTGTACTTCGGAATTACGTTCTCGCCTTCAAGCACCATGGCCACAACAGGACCGGAAGACATAAAATCGGTTAAACTTGCAAAAAAAGGGCGTTCTTTATGAACGTCATAAAAGCCCTGAGCCTGAGCCTTGGTCATGTATATCATTTTCATGGCGGCAATCTTAATATTGTTTTTTTCCAAACGCCTGATTACTTCACCTATCAGACCACGTGATACTCCATCCGGTTTTATAATAGACAATGATCTTTCCATAATTTATATAATCCTTTCAAGTGTTGCGGCTTTGTTAATAACCATGTTTTTATTGTTTGTGCTGATTTACCAGAAGCAGATATTGAAGTCAATAACGCCGGGAAACTATGTCAGGGTAAACGCGTTTGGAATTAGTATGCCATCTAAAACACCCAAACCGTCATGCCGGACTTGATCCGGTATCCGGAAACAAAAGCGATTTTGCTAAAAACCCTTCAATGCTTTTGACATTCTGGCTATAGGAAAATCCGTTAGCTCCCCGCCATGGTTTGCCGTCTTCAATCTTGCCAAAAACTGACATTGAGTGAATATAGCAGCTTTCAATAAATTGTTGATATTGAAAGACAGCATTCGTCCTAAGATCATATGTTTCAGATTCAGACATAAAATCCGGATCAATAATAGGGTTCAGATTAATTTTGGCGAAATATAAAAGGAAAATTAAATGAGAAAGAATTCATTATTTACTCAATCTGTAGGTCATTTGTAAGTAGCGTTGTTATATGGAGGCTTTTATTTTTTTTAATAAAAGAAGATGTTTGGCAATAATGACTTGTATATCGGAAGAGAAACATAATTATACAAAAAAAACATAAAAGGTATACTTTGGGATACTATACAAGACCAAAAAGATATGATATTTGAGCTAAGCTTCAATTGTAAAATAAAGTGATACATTTGAAAATATCATTTGATTTGCGTGGAATATTAAGAGTTAAACGAAATGAAATGTTATATTCCTGACATTAAGAGGTAATTTCAAAAGTCTCGCATTGATCCGATTATTTTTATAAAAAGCAGTTGAAATACCAAATAACATATTGATTTAATAAAGAGAATGCTCTATTATCTTCTTAAATTCACCAATTCAAGAAAGGATGATAATATGAGCACTCTCTTTGACATTTGGAATACCATACAAAGACAACTTTTTCCAGCATTAGAAAATGAACTTGGTCCAATTTCCGCAAAGGATAAGGAATTCATAAAGATTGTCTCTCTGCTGGATTTGAGGAGCCATATGAATAAATTCAGGTGGCACGGGTTCGGGCGTAAAAGAAAAGATCGCATTAGTATTGCAAAAGCCTTTGTTGCAAAGATGGTATTCAAGTTTGACCACACAGATACTCTTATTGAATATCTGAAGAAATGCGATGATACCAGACGGCTATGCGGATGGGAAAATGCATTCCAAATACCATCCAAGGCAACTTTCTCCAGGGCTTTCAAGGAGTTCGCCGATAGCAGGTTGCCGCAGAATATTCATGAAGCCATGGTAATAAAGTATTGTGGTCAAAAGCTTGCTGGTCACATAAGCCGCGATGCTACGGCCATTGAAGCGCGTGAAAAGCCGGTGAAGACAGAAAAAGATGAAGTAACCCCTGGCCCCAAACGTAAACGTGGCAGGCCACGTAAAGGTGAAGTTCTACCTTCCAAACCGGAAAAACGTGTGGATCTCCAGGCCACCAGGAGTTTGGAAGACAATTTAAATGATTTGCCGACCCACTGTAACGTCGGCACCAAAAAGAACAGCAAGGGCTATAAGGAAACCTGGATCGGCTATAAACTTCACCTTGATTGCATTGATGGGGATATTCCGATAAGCGCCATTCTTACAGCGGCCTCATTGCATGATTCTCAGGTTGCGATACCTCTTGCACAGATGAGTTCAAAGCGGGTTGCCAACCTTTATGATTTAATGGATGCGGCTTATGATTCACCGCAAATTCATGAATTCAGTAAATCACTGGGACATAGGCCGATTGTTGATAATAACCCGAGATGTGGGGAAAAGGTTCTGATGGATCCTGCAACAAAATCTCGTTTTGCGCAAAGAACCAGCGCTGAACGAGTCAACTCCAATCTCAAGGATAATTATGGCGGCCGCAACATCAGAGTACAGGGAGCCACAAAAGTCATGGCCCATCTGATGTTCGGGATAATATCGATCACAGCTATGCAGATATTTCGATTGCTTCAATGACAAAGAACGAATAAGCTTTCGTTTATAATAACGTTTTTACAAAACGATCGGGCAGGTATTGTCAAAAACTCGGCATTTATTGCCTTTTGTGGTTCTCCAATGAAAATCGGAGCCCTTAAGTCCGCTCTATTGCCGGGATTTCAACTGTTGACCTGTTTAACAAGCCGCCTTTAATCGTTTTGAAATTAGCTCTAGATTAACTTTTTAAGAGTGTGGCAGGTTTTATAGACAAAATAATTTGGAAGTATGATTTTTGGCTAAAAATATCATAAAAGGAGGAATTTAATATGGAAGAAAAAAACAATAACCAGGGAGCGTTGTTAGCTTCATTTATTCTTGGAGGTGTAATCGGAGCAGGTGTTGCAATTCTTCTAGCACCCAAATCGGGCCAGGAAACAATGGAAAAAATCAAAGATTATGCAGGATCAATGAAAGAAAAAGTTGCTTCTTCAGTTGAAGGCGCTAAGAATGTTCTGGAAGAAAAAAAGTCTGCACTTTCGGCTGCTGTAGAGACTGGTAAACAAGCTTATAAAAAGGAGATGCTCGAAAAAGAATAATAGAGTATAGAAGTTTTTAAATTATAATTATTTGTGTTCTTGTACGAGCCGGTTTGGAATTACCATAAAGTATCGCTATTTATAATTTTCAGATAATGTGGAGGAAAAGAGATATGAAAGCAAAGAAACATATTGTAATAACAACTGCTGTTTCAGTTATTTTGGGTTTCTTGACCCTTGGCGGTTGTGGAACGACTGGTACCCCACCAACAAATGAAATAGCAAACACGGAAATGAACATTAAACAGGCAGTAGAAAGTGATGCCAACAACTATGCTCCGCTGGAACTGAGATTGGCGCAGGATAATCTGAAGGCTGCCAAGGCTGCCATGGAAAACGAAGAATATGAAAAGGCTCAGGGGCTGGCGGATAAAGCCTTAGTTGATGCCACCCTTGCGAGAGCAAAATCAAATGAAGCAAAGGCGAAAAAATTCACCGGAGAGCTTCAGGAAAGCATTAAAAGCCTTCAGTCAGAAATCAATCGTATGCAATCAAAATAGAAATCAACGGTTTTAAGGATTAAGGAGGAGACACACCATGGTGAAAACAAAGAAAAATGTAAACATCTATCTGGGACTTTTGATGATTGTAACGATGACAGCAAGCATGATGCTTGGTTGCGCTTCAACTCCCAAGACAAATGAGGCACTGGAACGTGCTCGCACCGCTTACTCTGATGCAATCGCTAATCCTGATATAGTAACTAATGCACAAGTGCCCATGTATGACGCCAAGAAGTCACTGGAACTTGCTGAGGCAGCTAAAGAGCTGAAAGATATAGACCAGAAAGCTTATCTTGCGGAAAGGCGGGTTCAGATCGCTGTGGCTATGGCGGAGAAAAAAAAGGCTGAAGCTGAGGTTGAGAGGCTTAATCAGGAGCGGAATCGTATACTGATGGAGAGTCGCAGCCTGGAAGCTAAGCAGGCCAATATAAAGGCCGATGCCAGCACTAAGGAAGCAAATCAAGCCAAGATGATGGCAATAGAAAAAGCACAACAACTTGAAATAAAACAGCAGGAAGCTCTGGAACAAATGAAAAAGCTTGAATTGGCAAAACAGGAATCTCAAGCCATGTCTCTTGAGGCTGAACAAGCCCGGAAAAAGGCAGCAGAGCTTAAAGCGGAGATTGATAAGCTTCAGGCTAAACAGACCGATCGGGGCATTGTGCTTACTTTAGGCGATGTGCTTTTTGCCAACAACAAGGCAAACCTTCAACCAGGAGCTATGCGCACTATAGACCAACTCGCAGAGTTTCTTAAGAAGCATGCCGAGCGAATGGTTGTAATTGAAGGCCACACCGACAGCAGAGGAAGCGACACTTATAATCTTGGTCTTTCACAGCGACGCGCTGATGCGGTTCGGGATGCCCTTGTTGCAAGAGGGATCGACCAGGCAAGAATCCAAACTATAGGCAAGGGCGAGGTCTATCCTGTGGCAAGCAATGATACCTCTGCCGGCCGGCAGCAAAATCGCCGCGTGGAAATAATTATTTCCAATACTGCGGAAACCGCGCAATAATTTGTTGACTGTGCTTTATCTCTAAGCAAGTTGATGAAATGCTTAATAAAAATATAATATGTCCAAAGGATGATAGATTTTGTTGACTCATAACAATAGTACCTAAAGTTGCAAATCAATAAAGGGAAGTTATGAGTCAACTATCCAAAAAAAATATGTCCGGACAATCAAATTACGGAATAAAGAACATGTTTATGCTTTTTGAATTGTTTCTATATAAATGAGCTGAATATCCTGTCAGTTCTCTATAATACATTATAAAATATTATGATTATACTCTAGAGGTAATTTCAAAAGTCTCGCATTGATCCGATTATTTTTATAAAAAGCAGTTGAAATACCAAATAACATATTGATTTAATAAAGAGAATGCTCTAT
>NZ_JBAMMY010000251.1:0-9289 GCF_051233685.1 Desulfobacterium sp. N47 | reverse complement strand
GCCTGCGTAACCGTTCATTGAGTATTGGCTCAAGGATTTTAAATCGTTTTGATATTCTATCTTTTTCCATGAGCTAATCATGGAGCAAATTTGAAAATTATGCAACATAAATGTTATAGTTGTTTTATGACAATCTCTAAATATGTTCCTTATCCAACATAGCCAGGAAAGCATCGCTTCCGAGGGGACGTCCGGTCTTTTCGTGCCGATAAAACAGATCTGCCTCCTCCACCGGTCTGGGTTCGGCAATAAAATCCTGCCACCTCTTTTCAATCCGTTCAAGTAAAGGTTTTGCCAGCACTAAAGAGTCATCAATCCCGGCAATATGAGCACTTGCGCTGCTCCACGGCCAATCTTCAGGCTGGTCGACGTACTTTCTTTTTACCGGATTTATCTCGATATAGCGGGCACAGGCAATCAGGTATTGTTCATCAAGCAGATGTGACGAGTATCGTCCCTGCCAGAACTGACCACTTTTGCCGGTACGACGGTTTATGTATCTGGCATACCGACCATGGGCCGATTGAAGGCAGCCGGAAAGGGATCTCTTTTTATCGGGAATAGCAATGAGGTGAACATAGTCCGGCATCAGGCAGTATGCCCAGATCTCCACACCATGCCTATGGCAACATTCCACCATAATCTCAAGGTAGACAGCATAATCATTTTCATTCAAAAAAGTCTGCCGCCCCTGTAAGCCGCGCTGTATAACATGATGGGGCAACCCAGGCACTGTAATTCTTTTCATAATCTCATTTGACTTGTATACGAATTTTATTTTCTCCAAATTCTACGATATCACCTGAAAAAATCTTTTTTCTTTTCCTGGTTTCAATTTTTCCATTTACTATAACCTGACCTTCAGAAATTACATATTTCGCTTCACCGCCGCTACCGACCATATTTTCAAACTTCAAGATTTTATAGAGCTCAATTGGCTCTTCCAAAATTTTAATTTCTCTCATTTTGCACATTCAGTCTCAATGTAATTTAGTGGTGGTTGATTCATATCAGTCTCATATAAAATGCCTACACCCGTGATCTCCGGGAAAAAAGGCCATAGACATTGTTATGATATGTCTTTTCTTAAATTCAAGTCAAAAGAATATAGCTATTTTCATAACAATATTCCGATTGTTTGGTTGTAATTGGGTATGGATTCGTATGCTAACAGCAGAAAAACCTTATTTTGTAATTAATAGCAATATTTAGATGTATTTGCATTCCGGAAATACTCACTTCGCTAAATTTCTTTACTGCTGTTTCTATAAGCGACAATTCAAAATTACGTGGATATCGAGCAACAAAGCACATCAATATTTGATGAAGGTTTCAAAACATAATCGAATAATTAAAAAAAATATGGACAAAGAATAAATAATAGTGTTAGAAAGCTCACGATAGAATAAAAGCGTCAATAACCAAAATTGAAATAAGTGCACCGGCTATTAATTATTTTAAAATATTAAAATAAATGTTATAGATCTGGAAAACAAAATATATAGGAGGTGATCTGTTGGGTAGCGTAATTAAAAAGCGAAGAAAAAAAATGAGAAAGCATAAGCATAAAAAGCTTTTGGCCCGTACGCGGCATCAGAGAAGAAAAGGTAAATAAGGCTACCTGCGGTCTCTTATTTTAATAATGTAAAAAAAGCGCCTGCGATTTTTTATGTAGGCGCTTTTTTAAATGGAATCGCAATAAAGCCCATTAACACGCTTATTGCTTCTCCTGACAATCCTGAGTTGAGAATTGAAATAATCGAAATGCTGCAGAGAATTCATTCCCCAAAGATCTTTGCAGGGAATGCGGACTGTCCAAAGCTATTCATATCTGAGCGTTTTAAGGAAACAATTCAAATCAGTGTGTGAAGATGGGCGGGTGCCGCATAAGATCGAAATCGTCCCAAACATAAACCTGTGAAACCTTATATTCTCAAGTCCCACATCTTTCATTATCAAAGCAAGCTCTTCCGGAGTTTTGAATGCTTCGGTGCTCGAAGTAAGATATCGGTACGCATTTTTATTCCCGGCAAAAAGGAATCCGAGCAGAGGAATCACAAGCTTTAAGTAAAGAAGGATAAAAGGACGCAGGAGATTTTTCGGTGGGGGGGATGTATCCAGACATACAATTTTTCCGCCCGGTTTTGTAGTGCGCATCTGTTCTGCAAATGAGCGGTGTATATCCATGACATTTCTGATCAGATAGCCTGATGTGACAGCATCAAAAACAGAATCAGGGAAAGGAAGGACTAAGGCATCTGCACAGCACCATGAAATATTCTCCTTCTGCTCTTTTCCGGCAAGCATCATTTCCAAAGTAAAATCAACCCCGAAAGCTTTAATGCCATTATTTGAGAGAAGTGCTTCGTGCAGAATTTTGCCGGTTCCGGTTCCAACATCAAGAATAAGTGAATTCGGCCCAAGAGAAGCTTCTTTTATTACATATCTTCTCCATGATTTATCCCTGCCGAATGTCATAATTGTATTCAGCAGATCATAGCGGCCTGAAATATTTTTAAACATTGCACGTATTTTTAATGCCTTATTTTTATCGTATTTATCTGTCATATTGATAGCGATTAATCCTGCTCTCTTGTATTTAAAAAAATGATATCAGGCCAGCGTTTCATTTCGTAATCCAAACTCCAGTCGTTGCGGGCAAGGAATGTCAGATGACCCCCCGCATCCATAGCAAGGTTGTTTTTGTTCTCTTTTTCAAATTGCTCAAGCTTTGTTTTATCATCACATTCAACCCAGCGTGCTCTGGTATAATCGATGGGTTCCGTTACAGCATCAGCCCCGTATTCATCTTTGAGGCGAGCCATTGTAACTTCAAACTGCAGCACTCCTACCGCTCCAAGAATATATCCGCTTCCTGTGAGCGGCTTGAAAAACTGAACAGCCCCTTCTTCGGAGAGCTGGATCAACCCTTTCTGGAGCTGCTTGTTTTTAATGGGATTTAAGAGGCGGACACGCCGGAAGTGTTCAGGTGCGAAGTTGGGGATGCCTGTAAATTTCAGAGGCTCTTTATCGGTAAATGTATCACCGATTTTGATTTTACCGTGGTTATGCAAGCCTATTATGTCTCCAGGATATGCTTCTTCAACATTTGACCTGTCCTGTGCCATGAATATTGTAGCATTTGAAAGCGTCATTTCTTTGCCCGAATGCTGATGAATTACTTTCATGCCGCGTGTAAATTTTCCGGAGCATATCCTTACAAAAGAAATACGGTCTCTGTGGGCCGGGTCCATGTTAGCCTGAATTTTAAACACAAAGCCTGAAAATGATTCTTCATAAGGCGATACGGCTCTTGAAGCGGAATTTCTGGGTAAAGGAGCTGGCGCCATTTCAACAAATGCGTCAAGCAGTTCTTTTACCCCGAAATTATTTACAGCACTTCCAAAGAAAACAGGAGTCTGATTGGCCTTGAGATAATGTTCATAGTCAAAAGGAGTGGATGCTATATTTAACAGATCAATATCCTCTCTCAGCCTGTTTGCATCGCTTCCAAGAAGTTCATCAAGTCTTGGATCTGAAAGCTCTTTTATCGTTATTCCTTCAGCAATTTTGGTGCTTTTTCCAGGAGTAAAGAGGTTAAGCTCTTTTTTGAATATGTTATATACCCCTTTAAAATATTTTCCCATACCTATAGGCCATGATAATGGGGTGCATTCGATCTGAAGCCTGTCTTCAATATCGGCAAGAAGGTCAAGGGGTGCAAGACCGTCCCTGTCCAGTTTGTTTATGAAAGTTATTATGGGAGTATTGCGCATTCTGCATACTTCCATCAGTTTTATTGTCTGGGGTTCAACACCCTTTGCGCTGTCAATAACCATCAGAGCGCTGTCAACAGCGGTCAATACCCTGTATGTATCTTCAGAAAAATCCTGGTGTCCCGGTGTATCAAGCAGGTTTATTTCATAATTATTATAGTTGAACTTCATTACCGAAGTTGTTACCGATATACCCCTTTCTTTTTCTATGGACATCCAGTCGCTTGTTGCATGACGGGCTGCTTTGCGCGCTTTGACTGCACCTGCCAGTTGTATTGCGCCTCCGAAAAGAAGGAGTTTTTCAGTAAGAGTTGTTTTTCCCGCATCAGGATGGCTTATAATGCCAAAAGTGCGGCGTTTTTCCACTTCTTTTTTGTGCTGTTTATTCATAAAAAATATTATATAACCTTATAAAGCTTTTTAAAGATTCCGATCTTCATGTTGAACTTGCTGGATGGAGGGGTTTTATGATATTAATCGCAGGATTTTATACCTTCGATATGATTCATTATTGAAAAAACAAAAAAGGCACCTCCGTGTAGGCTGTTGCCTATGGACATTTGAATAAACTTAACCTTTTTTGCCAGGTTGCCATGAAATCCACACATATATGTACCCCGGCAAATTTGGATGTTTTCAAAGGTCCCGTTTAAAAACCGCAACCTTGCGAGATGCCCTTTATTTTTTAAAAATTGATTAAAGCTTTGTTACATTAACAGCCGCTGGCCCTTTTTCACCCTGTTCGATATCAAAGGTAACCTTTTCACCTTCGGAAAGAGTTTTAAAACCGGCTCCATTTATTGCAGAATGATGAACGAATACATCTTCGCCGTTTTCCTGTTCAATAAATCCATAACCTTTTTTATTACTGAACCATTTTACTATTCCGTTTGCCAAAATTCTTTTCTCCTTAAAAAATATTACAAAATTCCGGCTCAAGACAGACGCCTTACAAGGAACCGTTCCTTAAAGAGCAATACTACTATACTGACTGCGGCCGTTAAAAAATATCCGAAATAATAATATTAGTTTTATAAAACGTCAAGCGAAAATTATTATTTTGCATTTAATTTCAACCGGTATCAATTATAATATAACTTCATGTGTTTGCTGTTTTTACAAATAGTTAAAATAATAAGTTCCAAAAAAAAGCTGTTCATAGTACCCTGTTTTTTTGACATACTGTTAATATTTGATATATAAGTGGTAAATATTTGCTTTAATTATTTTTTGATAGGTATCAGGAACCAGTTAGTCTCTTGAACCATTTGAAATGACAGACAGTTCAATCAACCGGATTTATTTATTTTTGAAAGGATCCACATAAAACATAATGAAACCTATTATCACTATAGTCGGAAGACCAAATGTTGGCAAATCGACGTTTTTTAACCGGGTTACAAGATCTAAAGATGCTATAGTTGATGATTTCCCCGGAGTTACAAGGGATTGTATACATAGAGATGCCGTATGGAATGATGTCGAATTTACTCTTGTGGATACTGGCGGTTTTGCATACGGTGATGAAGACGATATAAATTCAAAGGTTCGCATGCAGGTCAAGCAATCAATAGATGATGCCGATGCGATTATAATGATGTTAGACGGAAAGAGTGGCGTATCTCCTTTTGATTCGGACATTGTACAATTGTTAAGATCAGTTTCCAAGCCTGTTTTCTATGTTGTCAACAAGATTGATGGCGATGAAAAAGAAATCAATCTTTATGAATTTTATTCTCTCGGTATAGAAAGAATATATTCCTTATCATCTGAACATGGCTATGGTGTCGGGAGTTTTCTCGATGATCTTGTCAGTATATTCCCGAAAGCTGATTCAGGACAATATCAGGATATAATAAAGGTGGCGGTTATCGGAAGACCAAATGTTGGCAAATCATCACTTATAAACCGCATTCTGGGTAAAGACCGGCATATAGTAAGCGATGTGCCGGGTACGACCCGTGATGCCGTGGATTCTCTTTGCGAGATAAAAGGAAAGCAGTATCTTATTATAGACACAGCAGGTATAAGAAGAAAGAGTAAAGTATCAAAAAAAATTGAGAAATTTTCAATTATAAAAGCCTTAAAAAGCCTTGATAGATGTGATATTGCTCTTATAATCATAGATGCTTCAGAAGGTATAACCGATCAGGATATAAGTATTGCCGGATATGCATATGAGCGTGAATGCGGCTGTATCTTTCTTTTAAACAAGTGGGATACTGTTGAAAAAGGGGATAAGATAAAGAAAAAATTTATAGAGCAGTTAAAATATGAAGCCAAATATTTAAATTATGCGCCAGCAATGACAATCTCGGCAAAAACAGGGCTTGGGGTTGCGAAAATATTTGATCTTGTGGATGAAGTATACAAGCAGTATGAATTTCGAATCGGCACCGGAGAATTAAACAGAATTTTAGAATCAGCCGTTACCAAAACGGAACCGTCGCTTTACAAAGGAAGAAGGATTAAATTTTACTATACGACCCAGGTTTCAATTAAACCCCCAACATTTGTTTTCTTCGTGAATTATGCCGATGCGCTTCATTTTTCTTACAAAAGATATCTCGTAAATCAGATCAGGGCGGGTGCAGGACTTGATAAGACACCGATTAAGCTTGTTTTCAAAAAAAGAGATGGCGACAGGCATAAGAAAAAATAGAGCTTGGAAAATTTTTGGGATTAACATAAAAATATTTTTGAGGATAATTTGGATCTTTTTGAATACGGTGCCGAAAAAACAGGAAATGACTCAAAGCCTCTTGCCGAGAAGATGCGCCCAAGAAATCTGAATGAGTTTGCAGGCCAGGAACATGTTGTTGCAGAAGGTACATTGATCAGGCATGCATTTGAAAAAGACCAGGTTTTTTCAATGATCCTCTGGGGTCCTCCGGGATGCGGCAAAACGACTCTTGCAAGAATTATTGCCCGTGAAACAAGCTCTTATTTTATGCATTTTTCAGCAGTACTTTCCGGAGTTAAAGAAATAAGGGCTGTTATTGAAGAGGCAAAAAACCAGCTTAAACTTTTCAGAAAAAGATCAATTCTGTTTGTTGACGAAATCCACAGATTCAATAAGGCCCAACAGGATGCGTTTTTACATCATGTTGAAAGTGGTCTGATAACGTTAATAGGCGCAACAACCGAAAATCCTTCTTTTGAGGTAATTTCTCCTCTTCTTTCACGATGCAGGGTAATTACTTTAAAAACCCTTTCCGATGATGATATCTCCAGGATAATTGATAGTGCATTAAAAGATAAAGAAAGAGGGCTTGGAGAATTAAATCTTTCGCTTTCAGAAGAAGTATTATCCCATCTTGTAAGAATATCGGATGGCGACGCCAGAATGGCCTTAAACAGTCTTGAGATAGCAGCCGGAATAGCAACAGGTAAAAATAAAACACAAGATAATGAACAAATATATATAACTCTCAATGATATAGAGAATGCCCTTCAGAAGAAAGCCTTGTTGTATGATAAAAAAGGTGAGGAGCATTACAACCTGATATCGGCGCTTCATAAGAGCATGAGAGGAAGTGATCCTGATGCTGCTGTCTATTGGCTTGCCCGCATGCTGACAGCTGGTGAAGATCCGCTTTTTATAGCACGAAGAATGATAAGATTTGCTTCGGAAGATATCGGAAATGCCGATCCGTATGCTTTAAGCGTTACAGTTAGTGCGATGGAAGCTTTTAAGTTCATCGGTCAACCCGAAGGTGAGCTTGCCCTTGCACAGGCTGTAATTTATCTTTCGACTGCCCCCAAAAGCAACAGTGTGTATACTGCCTATGGCCGTGTTCAGAAAGCTGTCAGAAGCGAAGGTGCGCTTCCTGTTCCTCTTCATATCAGAAACGCCCCGACATCCCTTATGAAAGATCTGGGTTATGGCAAAGATTATAAATATGCTCATGATTATAAAGAGGATTACGTTTTCCAGGAATACCTGCCTGATAAACTTGAAAGCACTCTTTTTTATTTTCCGACCGAAAGAGGTTATGAAAAGACTATAAAGCAAAGGCTTGAGAAATGGCGTAAACTTAAGAAAGAGAAGAAAACTGCAACCTGACTATTCTGATCATAGCTACAGGATATTTGTGAACAGATTTATGACAAACGCTGTAGCCGGTATCGGCCAAAGCAAAACCAATATAAGACTGTATGGCTTGCAGAAGTTATCGACATTGTTTTAATACATGTTGTGCGATATTGCTTAACGGCAGAATTTTGTCTACTCCTCCGAGTTTAATTGCCTCATGAGGCATTCCAAAAACTACCGAAGTTTGTTCATCCTGTGCTATAGTTGCCGCTCCTGTCTGCTTTATTTCCAGCATACCTTTGGCGCCGTCATCTCCCATGCCGGTCATGATCACTGCTACAGTATTTTTTCCTGCGTATCTTGCAGCGGAACGAAACAGCACATCAACCGAAGGCCGGTGTCTTGAAACCAAAGGCCCGTCCTTTACTTCCACATAATAGCGGGCCCCACTACGTTTGAGCATGGTATGACGGTTTCCGTGTGCAATAAGAACTCTGCCACGGACTACCGAGTCATTGTCTTCAGCTTCTTTTACCGAAACTCTGCATAAAGTATCCAGCCTTTGGGCGAAGGCTTTGGTAAAATGTTCAGGCATGTGCTGTACAATTACCATGCCGGGGGAATCATCCGGCAAATCCTCCAGAAACATTCTCAGCGCTTCGGTTCCTCCGGTCGAAGCACCGATTACAACCACCTTTTCGGTAGTTTTGACCATAGCTTTGGATGAAGGTTTGGCGATAATTTCCACTGCCCCGTATTCAAAAATTTTAAGCGCAGTTTCAGAACCTTTTTCTGTGAGACTGGAACATATAACCACAGGGATGGGATACTGAGTCATAATTTTTTGCAGAAATGTTATACCGTCCATCCGCGGCATTTCAATATCCAATGTTATTACATCCGGAATCTGATGCAGGAGTCTGTCGGCAGCAATAAAAGGATCCGAAGCAGATCCCATAATTTCTATCATGGGGTCCGAAGAAAGTATTTCGGTCAGTGTTTGCCGAACGACCGCCGAATCATCTACTATCAGAACCTTTATTTTATTTTGCATATTTAAACTCTATGTCAATTCTATGTCAATAAATGGGTAGTTTCATTAGTCAGCGCATGTTTAATACGTTTCAGAAAAACTTTTCCCGTAGTAGTATCAAATATTATTTTTCGTGCTTTTGTTCCTCCAAGGTCTTTTGCAACCAATATCAATCCTTCCTTCCGGATAATATTTAAGGCCATTATGGAATTTTGTTTTCCCACACTCATTTTTTCATCTATAGTCCAAAAAGAAAGGAGCAGCTCACTTCCTCCGAATATTTTACACTCAATTTCCATTCTGTTTCAGTAGTGTCCGGTTAGGTTTTTGCATATAAAGTTTGTTCTTTGACAATTCGATTATCAGACTGTGTATTTTTTCCACAGGCACGCAATTCATTCTGGATATTGTTTCTAAGCTGACGAATCCTTTTTATTGATACAG
>NZ_JBAMMY010000247.1:0-6879 GCF_051233685.1 Desulfobacterium sp. N47 | reverse complement strand
AGACAAATATCCAAGTCTGGCCTGACGCCTTTGACGGTTATAAATAATTTCTATGTATTCTCTAATTTCCTGAATCGATTCCATTCTGGTATAGTAATGTTGATGATGTACAAGCTCATTCTTGAGTGTGCCCCAAAAACTTTCCATCGGAGCATTATCGTAACCATTGCCTTTACGGCTCATTGAAGGCTCCATACCAAACTGTTCAAACAACTTTCTATAAACTGAAGCATAGTAATGGCTGCTGAGCTCTTACTCTTCACCAGAACTGCAGCCTTCTCAAGAATTCCGACACGCTCTTTAATATCTATTGATGATCTCATAAAAAATCCACAAGTCATACCGATGCAAGCCGGTATCCAATTATTCAATAAGTTCTGGATGTCCGTCCCCACAAAGACAGGCTATACAGGCTTATCAAGTCTAAATTGACGGTTTGGCAAGTTGTACAGGTAGTCTTGCGGTCCTACCAATAAAGTGCCTGCTTCGTGCCTTTTTTCTGATATCGCTGCTTTCTTTAAAAGAATATAGCAAAAAATGTACCAACGAATCGATCAATACATTGATCAAGTAGCATCTCATTAAGAATTCTATTTAATCTACTTTTGTCTTTTGTCGGTCTATATAAAGAATATAATATGCAATAACAGATAATTAATATACAACAAATACAACAAACTATTGTTTAATTGTATAATTATAATTCCAAGATTAGAGTCATTTAGTTTATTTATTTTCTATATATAGCATTTCTCAGAATAACATTCCGATTGCAGCAGTACTTCGAGTTGTATTTGGATTATTGACTATATCGAGTATAGCCATATCGAGCCTTTCAATTAATTGATCAACATTTTTACAGACATAATTATTAAACCAGTTTGCTTTCATAACCAGCCATATTCTTTCTATAGGATTTAAATCAGGTGAATATGGCGGAAGACATTCCGGTTGCCATCCGTGTCACTTTAATGTTTTGCAATGATACCAGCTGGCATCATCTAAAATCAAAATGTTTTTGCTTCTATGAAAATCTATCATCCTGTCAGCTTCATCTAAAAATGCCTGAAATGTTATCGAATCAGAATGTGAAGCCTCTATGGCAAAAAATTGTCCTGTTCGGGGACAAACCATACCAAGAACATTCATCCTCAGATGGTTACCATTTCTTGTTACTTTTGTTTTCTTGCCTTTTTTATCCCAACGTCTTCTGGGACGTGGGTCACCCTCAAAACCTGATTCATCTGCAAATCAAATGTCTACATTATCCTGCTGTAATAATTCTGATACTTTTTGACAAAATGCCCCTCCTATCTTTTGATCCTGGCGATCAGACCAAGGCCGTGGATATTTGAGTGCAAATCCTTGGCGATGAAAAAAACGTACTGCCGTCTGATAGCTGCATTCTATCGATATATAACCATGAAAGGCTTTAGCAGTCCAAAATGACCTTTTTGCTATATCCGGGTTTTCTATTATTAATTCCGATAATTCTTCGGCTTGATCAGCCTTTTAAAATAGCTGTATGGCCAGGCCTTTTTTTGGCGATCAGTCCATCAATTCCACATTCATTAAATGCTTTAATCCATTTCTGTAAAGCTCGCTGGGTTACTATTAAGGCTTTGCAAACATGTTCGCGAGGAATACCAACCAAAAGCATTTGTATTGCAGTACATCGCACTGCTGTTTCACTAGTACCCACTCTTGCTGTTTCTTTGAGTTCGGTAATATATGCATTTTCCGGGTTAGGTGTATTTAAATGCCGTGCCATAAATAATGATATGGCATAAAACAACAAAAATATCTAGAATTTTATTTAATAAATTCAATAATTTTTATGCTACATAATTATTATTACAAATAAACATATTATCGGCCACTGCCTGCCAACTTACTTCTTGTCCCAAAACGAACATATTTTTGAGAAATGCTATAATATTTTCTTGTCAAAGAACAATATGATATGCTTAATTGTGACACAGTCTGGTGGGCGAAAATCCGTTAGAATGCCTGCTGGGCCGGGGGTTACTCAGGGCCGCGAAATCGGCAGAATCAATTCCTCTCGATGGCCAAAACCAAATTCATTATTGATGAAATATATTCTGGTGGGAGTAAGTTCATAAATTTTCACCTTTTCAACTTTGCTCAATATTTTTTCCCCCAGCTTCCGCGGTGAAAAAAAATCTGCCACATCAGGAAACTTCTTTATAAAGGCGATGGCCAGCCGTCCGTTTTCCCAGATTCCGCTCACTGTCTTAACAAAGCCCTCCAGCTGAATCCCCTTGATGAGCCGCCACTGGGCATAGTCTTCGTTTATGGTTGCCGACACTCGGGCACAGTGAGACATATTAATGCCGTGGCGGCTGGTCGGGCTGCTTAAAAAATACAGATCAAGCCCGATATTCACATAAAAAACAGTTGCGGCGTGCGGTAAGCCTTCCCCAACCGTTGCCAGGGAGAGAGTATGATGGCTTTCCAAATAATTTAAAATGATTTTTTTTAATTCCGTCGCTTCCATTTAGCCTATTTTTGTTAAGAATTGTTGTATATCCAGACCCGGTACCCTATTTTCTCGCAACCGCTTATAAATTATACCGTTCCAGAATCTTTCTCGCTTTGCTTTCCGCAACAGGCGGGACACCAATCTTTTTGAATCTATCCTCTTCTCCCAGGGGTTTCGTGGCATCAATACCAAATTTGGAGCCAATAATCCCATCCCTCACAGAAGGATCAAGGGGGTTTGCTTCTACATTCGGGATTACCACTAAATCCCTGTCAGGCTGAAACCGCGTTGCGATCGCCCATTCTACTTCTCTGGGATTATATATATCCACATCATCATCGACAACAATTGCCTGCTTGATATAGAAATTATTCATCAAGGCCAGATAAATCGCCCTTCTGGCCTCCCCCTCGTTTCTTTTCTTGATGGAGATAATCGCCGTGGAAGCATTCCAACTTAGCTTTAAGCCCTGCAGGGACGGAAGATCGTTCTTAAGTTTTTTGAAACCCTCTCCCGCCCAGGAAATATTGAGAATTAAATCATCTTCGATAGACCAGGGTTTGAAGACAGCATAAATGGGATCTTTTTGGCAGCAAACGGCCTGGATTTCCACCACCGGGCTCTGGACGGTTGTATAATACCCGGAACTTTCCCCAAAAGGTCCATCGGTTTCCCGCACAAAAGGGGGAATCTTCCTCTCCAGCACAATCATCGCATGCGCAGGGATACTCAGCCCTACTGTTTCCCCTTTCACCAGTTCCAGAGGAGCTCCACGCAATCCTCCTGCCAATTCTATTTTGTCGCCGAAAGGAAACCAAGTAACAGCCGTCAGCAACAAGGCCGGATCAACTCCAATAGCAATGGCTACTTCCAGGGGTTCGTTTTTTTCTTCGGCATGTCTATAAAATTCCGTGGAGGTGCGGCTCACAAGTTGAATACACAGGCAATTTTTACCCTTAACCTGTAACCGGTGGACTCCTACCGTTACTCTTCCTGAAGCAGGGTCTCTCATGAATACGAGCCCCTGGGTAATATAAGGAGCCGCATCCAGTTCATGGTTTGTTAAGACAGGAAAAAGCGACATAATGTCTATATTGTCCCGGACTACTATGTCTTTTACCGGAGCATGGGATACCAGTTGGGAAGGAATTCCGCGAGACTTTCTCTTCAGGTACTCCTCGTGCAGACCTTCCACTGTTGTTTCAAGTATTAAAGCCAGCCGCTTCCTGCTTCCCAGCAAATTCCCCGCGACAGGAATATTATAACCCTTAACGTTTTTAAAGAGTACGGCGGGCGATTCCTGCTTGCCTAATTTTTCCAATATTGCCGTCACTTCATATTTGGGGTCCAATTCCTCCTCAATTTCGATAAGTTCACCTTCCTGTTTGAGCCTTTGCAGAAAGTCCCTTAAATCCCGATATCCCATATTCACTCCTTCTTTATTATTAGTATTCTGTAAAACACCTAACTACTTTAAATTAGTTTCCCGGACGGAGATAAGACAACTCTACTGCCTGTGTACGGGCAAATATTTCTCCTTTGTCATTTTTTTCCACCACGATATTTTTCAGCCATGACCGGTCATCCCGTTCGGGATAATCTATCCTAACATGTGCTCCCCGCGATTCTTGCCTGGCGAGGGCGCTCAGAGCTACACTCCTTGCAACCGGCAACATAAACCTCAATTCCAGGGCATCGAGCAGTTCAGTATTATATTTGCACGCCCCCGAGATGGTTATATCCTTAAATTTTTCTTCTATGAACGAAAAAATCTCAAGCCCTGCTTTGAGTTTTTCTTCTTCCCGGGCAGGGCCTACCTTTTCCCACATGGTTTTTTGCAACTCCCGCTTTAATTCAATGACTCGATATTTGCCCTTCCTGCCGATCATGCCCCTTAATTTCTCCACATGGTCATTAATCAACGTCCTGTCTACTTCCTGGCAGGCATGGTCACTAATGTCCTCGGCGGCCTTTTCACCCGCCCGTTTACCAAAAACAAACAATTCTGTCATCGCCACCGATCCCAAGCGGTTTCCGCCGTGGATGCCGCCTGCTGTCTCGCCGCAGGCATAGAGGTTTTCAACACCCTCGACTTGACACCATTCATTTATGACAATCCCGCCCATAAAAAAATGGCCTGCGGGATAGACGTCCCATGGTTCTTCCCATTCCGCCGCTGCCTTTCCATAAGCAATCCTGACAAGGTCGGTAAAAGGCTTAAAGACCCCCTCCCGATAATGACGATAAAGAATGCTCCCCTGGGGATGATCTTTATTGGCCTTAAGATCCAGCAGACAGCCGCCGTATTTTGTTCCATTGCCCTTCTCAACTTCCAGGATAATAGCATTCGCCACTTGCGCCCTGGTCTTTGAGGCCACCCCTGGGAGGATATCACGGCCATTCACGTTTTTTAATACGCCCGCAGGACCGGCTGTAAATGGTTCCCCGACAACAATGCCCGACATGCCCAAAGGATGGGTAAGTGTGAAAGGAATATATTGAACCTGCTCCATATCGATCAGCCTGGCGCCGGCATGCAGGGCCAGGGCAAAACCATCGCCGGTGGCAACCCGTGAGGTATCTGTGTGAGGATAATAAATCCAAGCGCCGCCGCCGGTGGCTAAAATTGTCTTTTGGGCCTTGACAACAATAATTTCCCCGGAGGTGAGCTGATAGCAGACTGCCCCCAAAACTTTCCCCCCTTCCTTAAGAAGGTCAAACACTATGGTTTTTTCTATGGTTCTAATGTTTTTCCTCCGGGCCACCCCGTAGCACAACCCCTGTCCCACCCCCGGGCCGGCTGAAGGGAGAATCAGGCTGCGGGGAGAGGTATGTCCCCCCACTTGGAGCAGCACTTCCGGGGAAATTATTCCCTTGCCGTCCCTTTTTACCATACCGCCAAAACGTTCCAGCAGGATCGGGGCATTATAGGCCTCCTGGGCCAATACGCGGCATAGCTTCTGATTGTTCAAGTAATCCCCACCCACGACCATGTCCCGGAAAAAATTTTCTCCCTTCCTGTCTGTCTCAACATCGCCCTGGGCCATGATACCGCCGATAATCCTGGTGTTGCCGTAGCCGATATGGTCCTTGGAAAGCAGAATGACATCGGTGCCCTTTTCGCTGGCCGTTATCGCGGCGGTAACCCCGGCGCCTCCTCCCCCGATACACAAAACATCGCAACTCATTTCCACCATTGTGCTGCTCCTTTATAAATTATTAATGTTTCCCAAGCAATGCCAAAAACGGCCGGATAACAATTCTTTTAATAGGGATGCCGGAGATACAGGCGCAACCGGCGCAGTCCGCACAATTAAGAATTCCCAACTCGCGAGACTGGGAAACCCGATCCAGGGAATCACGGACATCATAGTGAAGCTGGGCAAGCTTGACAAAAGCGAGCGGCCCCCCAAAGGACTTATCCCTGTAGTCGTATCTAGGGCAGGAAGAAAGGCAGGCAAAACATTCACGGCAGCTCATCAACCGGTCATGCTCCAGGGGTTGCAATAATATCTCAGGCTCTGCCTCCGGCTCATTTTTTCTTACTATATAAGGCCTAAACTTTTCCAATTCACGGAAAAAGGCGGCCCGGTCGAAGACCATATCTTTTATTAAAGGGAGATGCCGGAGAGGAGATATGTCTGCATTGGCAGTTATCTTGCTGGTGCAGGCATAGCGGGGATGTCCATTTATATTTACTGCACAAAGGCCGCAGTTGCCGGCTCTGCATCCATGATTGAAAGCTAAGGAAGAATCCTGTGTGTCATAAATCCGCATCAGAGCCTCCAGCACCGTGCTCTTTTCTTCCACATCAACCGCAAACTCTTGCCACCCGTTCTTATCTGTTTCCTCTGGATCATGCCGGAAAATTTTTACCCTGATCTTTTTCATGTATTTTCTCCTCGTTCAAATTTCTTACATTCCACCTTTAAACTCCATGGACGACACGTCTCATCCCGGCCAGGTCCAGGTAAAGGTTATCACGAAAAGGTTATCTCCAAACCCCAGGGTGGAATTTTCGTAGTCTTCCCCAATCCGGGATTGTCCGGTTTTGTCCTCTACATCCAGGTGGTGAGACCAGCCAAAATCGATAAGAAAATCCTCCCAAATATATCCAAAACCGGCAGTAAGATTGTGGGAATCCCCTGTAGTAGAGGGGATGTAAGGAAATACTCCATCGTCCGGGGTTACACTTTCGCTTGTATAGGCATAGCCTGCCCGTAAAGTAAAGCTGGGAGAGCTAATTTCAAAACGATTAAAGGCGGCTTGTTAAACAGGTCAACAGTTGAAATCCCGGCAATAGAGCGGACTTAAGGGCTCCGATTTTCATTGGAGAACCACAAAAGGCAATAAATGCCGAGTTTTTGACAATACCT
>NZ_JBAMMY010000245.1:0-1234 GCF_051233685.1 Desulfobacterium sp. N47 | reverse complement strand
CTCATTGTCATAAGATATTAAGCGTAAGTCTTGACCCACTTGCGCTGAAGGCGGATATCGTTTTATAACAAATCAATGAACCCAACGCCGAGTAAGTTACGTTTTTTATCCTTGGCCGGCGGCGGCGTGGGTTATTTCCGTCGTTCGGCTTCAACATTAAACAAAGGAGAGAAATAAGTGGGCAGAAGAAAAAAAGGTTTTCAGGAGTTTACTCGCTTTTGCGCTCCTATTATAACCGTGCTTCAGTCATTAGGCGGTTCTGGGACGACGTCCGAAGTCATTGATCGGTCGATTGAAATATTGAGAATTCCAGAATCAGAACAGGAAGTTGAGCTGAAGAGCGGCGGGTCACGTGTCAGAAACCAAGCAGCATGGGCTCGACTGTACCTTGTTAAAGGTGGCCTGTTATCGTCATCGAAACGAGGAGTTTGGAGCCTTACAGAAAAAGGGCAAAAGATCGATCCTGATAATTTTGACTTTGAACAACTTTTCAAAAAAATTCAAAGAGACCACAGCGCAGCGAAAAAGGGCGAAGCAGAAAATACACCGGTTGATGAAGATGAAGTAACGATAGATGAGCATGAAGATTACCGGTCTCAATTATTAAACTTCATAAAAAACTTGACTCCAGCAGGGTTCGAGCGACTTTGCCAACGTTTGCTCCGGGAATCAGGATTTCAAAGGGTCACAGTCACAGGGAAAAGCGGAGATGGTGGAATTGATGGAATAGGGATACTTCAAGTTAATCCATTTGTAAGTTTTAATGTACTATTTCAATGTAAACGCTATCAAGGCTCTGTCACTCCTTCCAATGTTCGTGATTTTCGGGGTGCTATGATGGGGCGTGCTGACAAAGGCATTATAATTACAACTGGTACGTTTACAGTTGAAGCTATAAAAGAGGCTCGACGGGATGGCGTCCCTCCCATTGAGCTTGTAGCTGGAGACGACTTGATACGGCTGTTTGAAGAATTGGAGTTGGGCCTTATTCCAAGAACCACCTACGATATTAATGAATCGTTTTTTCAGGAATACATGGAATAGCCGAACCTTTTTTTGGAGCGGACCCAAAAAACCGGGCCGCTCAAAATGGCGTTATCTTGAGCATTAAATTGAAAAATGAGAGATATGCAGCAAAATAAGATGCACAACAGTCCTATAATATTTATACTTCTTGGGATGCTCCTTGCTGTTTTTATATTTTAGACAGTACTAAAGGCTGGAATCCATATGG
>NZ_JBAMMY010000242.1:0-45896 GCF_051233685.1 Desulfobacterium sp. N47 | reverse complement strand
AAAGTTGACGTAAGTGCTTGAAATACTTGGTATATAAATTGCAATGCATTTTACATGCCATCTTTTTATGTTTTGTGAAAAAATATCGCAAAATTTTAAAACCATGTTTGAACGGCTTCAAAAACAGTGAAACTTTAGTTTAGTATATAAACTTGATGAAAAGGAAATGGCAGCAAAACATGAACATAATGCCAAAAACGTGATCCGCCTGCTCACACGATTTTTGTTTGTATGGTTTATAAAAGAAAAAAAACTGATACCAGAAGAACTTTTCGATATTGACTATTTAAAAGACGAACTCCTGAATGATTTAAGCCCGGTGCGTGATGAAGTCTTGTTCAAAGAAGCAAATATCAAAAGTGTGTATTATAAGGCCATCTTGCAAAATCTTTTCTTTGCCTCCTTGAACTGTCCCATTGAACCGTCTGAAAATGGAGATAACCGCAAACGAGGATTTCGCTTAAAAGACAATTATGGTCAGCACAGGGATGCCAATTACTTAATGCGTTACAAAGATCAGTTCAAAAACCCTGAAAAGTTTTTAAATTTGATTAACGAGATTGTTCCTTTTTTAAACGGTGGCCTGTTTGAATGTCTGGATAATAAAACAGATAAAATATATATAGACGGATTTTCTGATAACCTAGCTAAACCACATCAACTGATTGTGCCTGATTTTCTGTTTTTTGGATTTGACAGGGAAGTTGATTTAAGTGGTGTTGTTGGCATCAACACTAATGCCTTCAAAAACGCCAATGTCAAAGGATTGATTCCTATCCTTGAATCATACAAATTTACGATTGCCGAAAATACCCCGATTGAAGAAGACGTAGCCCTTGACCCAGAGCTTTTGGGAAAAGTCTTTGAAAACCTGCTTGCCAGCTACAATCCTGAAACCAAAACAACTGCTCGCAAACAGACCGGCTCTTTTTATACACCCAGAGAAATTGTCAATTACATGGTGGACGAAAGTCTGATCGCCTACCTTAAGAACAGTTTTAACGATTGGGATATTGATGAGGAAAAACTGGATAAGCAGCTTCATGAACTGCTATCTTATGATGACATCAATCCTTGTGCAGAAAATGAAGATATGCAAAAACAAATCATACATGCCTTGGACAATTGTAAAATTCTGGACCCTGCGTGCGGCTCAGGAGCGTTTCCCATGGGGATATTGCAGAAAATGGTTCATATTCTGCAAAAAGTTGATCCTGAAAACGAATACTGGAAGGAACTGCAATTAAACAAGGCGCTGAAAGATACAGAAGGCGCTTTTGCCCTCACGGATAAAAAAGAGCGGGAACAGAAATTAATAGAAATCAACGAGGCCTTTGATGAAAAAATCAATGACCCTGATTATGCCAGGAAACTTTTTTTAGTCGAAGACTGCATTTATGGCGTAGATATTCAGCCCATTGCCACGCAGATTTCAAAGCTGCGTTTTTTTATTTCACTGGTTGTTGATCAGAAGGTGGATAAAGACAAACCTAACTTTGGCATCAGGGCATTACCCAATCTGGAAACCAAATTTGTTGCCGCCAATACCCTGATCGGCATTGATAAACCCAAAGATCAAATTACTCTTTTTGATAATCAGGAAATACAGAAACTGGAAATGGAAATGAAAAATATCAGACACCGACTGTTTTCAGCTAAATCACCGGCCACTAAAAGAAGGCTCAGAGATAAGGATAAAGAGATACGGGAAATAATAGGAAAACTGCTGGTCGAACATGGTTGGGGCAATGAAACTGCCAAACAACTTGCCGGTTGGGACCCGTATGATCAGAATGCGTCTTCGCCGTTTTTCGATCTGGAGTGGATGTTTGATATTAAGACTGGGTTTGATGTGGTTATTGGGAATCCACCTTATAAAATTGTCAAAAGTTCAAACACTGAACCAGTCCTTTTAAAAAAATACTTAAAATTTTACAGTGCTGATTTTAAAGTGAATATATACTCTCTTTTCCTTGAACACTCATTGAACCTTGGAAAGGATAGCACTTCTATACACTCTTATATAATACCAGATACTGCCCTCAATTTACCAGCATTCAAAAATTTGAGAGAACTATTGGCAACTAAAAATAGACTTATTTCAATATCCTACTATGATGAAAGAGTATTTGAAAATGCTGAAGTAGGAAAATCTGTTATACTTATCTATCGAAAGTCTGCACCAATCAGAAAAATTGAGTTTAGGCATTTTAGTAACTCAACCAGTTATGAAAATGTTGATCTGTTATTAGATAAGGTTCAAAAAGACATTTATTTTAGGTTAATTCTCAAGGAGGGAAACGCATCAAGCCAAGGATTTTCGATACTTGAATCAATGAACGATTCTCTTGACACATACTGTGAAGTTTATGATGGAATAAATCCAGGGAGTAAAGAGCTAAAGGAAACTTTTATCAATGCCAGAAAAGGTGAGAATTCTAAGAAGGTAATTGATGGTAAAGACTTTTCAAAATACTCAAAAATTAAGTGGTCTGGTTTTTATGTTCAATATGACCCTGAGTTAGTTGAAATTGAAAGAGAGAAATTAAAAAAACGGGGTATAGATTTTACAGCTAGAATAATTAAGAAAGTAAATTATTTTAAACTTGATAAAATAGTTACTCGACAAACTTCTGATACGATAATAGCGACTATTGACAGAAATGGATTTTACACAAAGAACAGCGTTCACTCAACATTAATAAAGCCAAAATTCAAAACTTTTATTTCTCTGGAGTATATCTGCGCACTATTAAATTCTAATCTGATTGATTGGTATTACCGAACTCAATCCATGGAGTCCGGGCGTTTATTTCCTCAAGTTAAGATTGATCGACTTAAACGGCTACCATGCCCCGATTTAGCTCAAATAGAGAAGTTTATGAGCTCTATAACAATGCTATCAACTCTTCAATTCTCGAATGAGAATTTGAATTTTATTAATGTAATTAACGCTCTTATTTTTGAACTCTACTTCCCGGAACACATGAAAGAGCACAACATTGATATCCTGCAATTTGTAGAAAAAGATATAGAAGAAGTGATGCAAGGCAGAGAATTTGGCCAGTTGACAGATGACCAGAAAGAAAAAGTAATCAACCAGCTTCACGACAAATGGACAGACCCCGAAAGCGAAATCGTCAAGCGCATTAATAGCTTTGCCGAAAAAAGCCCGGATATATTAAAACCGATTTTTGAAAGCAAATAAAACCGTCTTCATTATCCCATGCTTTCGTGTATATAGACGGTGATGAGAACGAGGCACCTAAGCGTTTCATTCCTATAAATTGAAGACATAACAATGGTTTTATATCTCCACTTGAGATATTTTCTGAAAATCACAGCCTTACCCAAACCTGTGATAGGAAGAATATCTTGGAGGTCCTTTCTTGCTTCCTGTAATCAATGAATCGATCATTTCTATAAAGCTAATAGATTTCAAACGGAAATCATGATAATAAAATACAAATGGCTTGCTAATAAATTTAGTTTCATTTTGAATAGCGCCAGTCCATAAATTTTAAAAAATGTATAGACGAACTTATTGATATGGTACATAAGAGCCAAAACCGGGCTTGACCCCATGTTCTTTACACTAGTATCCATATTTGCATATTAGTCCCTGAGTGGGATGTAAATAATTTTAACAAATACGGTAAGTTATTTTGTTGTTGGCTACAAGAAGGCCTTATGGTAGCCATCACAATATCCGTTCAGATAATAACTGGTTATGTGTAGGATAAAGATGGGAAGGCACACAAAATGATAGATATTGACGCAGTGGCAAAGTCAGATGTCATCACTAGATGGGGTATGCCAGAATCATTGCACCTTCCAATTGCCGCTAAGGATAAAGAATCTATAAGCAAGTATATAGGTAATATTGTAGCGGAATTATCAGCGCCGAATACAAATAATGCTTTTCTAGTTGAAGTGCCAGAGCCAACGTCAATCAATATTAAATTAGCTGTATGGAAATTGCCTGAATCAAAGGTGTTACATCAAGCATTACAAGTTTGGGTACATGTAGACTATAAAGGATACAGAAAGGCATATATAAAGGCATTCCCAGACGAGGATATTTCTTCGTTAATTTTAGATCATATTCAGAATAGAAAAATGGTAAAAGTCATGGGCTTTAATTATACTCGAATTATACCAATTACGAGAGGGGCAAATTCGAGTAGTGGTTCTCTCTCTGAACAATGGGGCATCAAGTATCATAGCACCCCGCAAATGCGGAAGATTAATAGTGAGAAAAGAAGTTTCATACAATACGCAGACCTATCGAGCCTCGTTAAAATGCTAAATATAAAAACAGGGGGTGGAGTTATGGATGCTGTAAATGAAGCCCAGAAACTATTACTTGAAGAATGAAAACGCATAACAAGATCAATACAGCCGATTGCTACGCTCCGGTTGATCTCTTCGTTATCTTTAATGTCGGTACCAATAAACAATGAAAAGACATAATGCAGATCAGAAAGGATTTCAATTATTAAAGATGCTGGATGATTTTGCACAGTCAGAAGGCATGTCAATCAATGACGAAATAATTTTTCAAAACTTTATTCAAAGTCTTTCAAAGAAAGTTAAAAGACACCGGGATAATCCAATTCGTATCTATGGTTTTCGTGTTGAGGCAATGTTTGCTCATATTGCGGCGGCGCTTGGTAAGTCGCAGCTTATAACAGAAGAAGACTCAGGTTCTTTTTTCAGTGTTGATGAAAATATCAGACGCCCAGACTTTCGGTTAATTACCAAAAGCGGCGAACAATTATTCATTGAGGTTAAAAACTTCCATCATAAGAATCCAATGGAGCCTTTCGTTGTTAAATCCACATATCTTGGAACCTTGAAAAGGTATGCAGATACATTCTCCCTCCCACTAAAATTTGCAATTTTTTGGTCACGATGGAATCTGTGGACCTTAATAGATGCTTCTAAATTCTCTTCAACTGGATCAGATTATACCATCACATTTTTCGATGCGATGAAACGGAATGAAATGATTCGTATAGGTGATCAAATGATTGGTACTGTGCCACCATTATCGTTAAGACTATATGCAGATACAAACAAGCCACGTTCTGTAGATAAAAATGGTCAGGTCCATTTTACTATCGGGGAAGCCTCTATTTTTGCTGGTGGACATGAGGTTGTAGATGAGTATGAAAAGAAATTGGCCTGGCTTTTTATGCTCCATGGTAGATGGGAAAGAGTAGATCAACCTGCTGAGATAACAAATGGGCTTTTGGAATATACTGATTTTTCAATCTCGCCAGAGAAATACGACAAGAAACAAGGTTTTGCAATGGTAGGGTTTCTCAGTGAATTAATCACATCAAATTACAAGCTTTTAACTTCGCCTGAAGGTGAAATATTACAACTCACACCCAAACAGCAACCAGACCAATTGAAAGTTCTCATTCCAAACGATTTTGCTGGAAACGTATTAAAATTATGGAGATTTATTATCCAGCCCAATTATGATGATTTGGCTACAAAAAAAGATAACAATGCAAATTCAGCCGACGCAAAAAACCACGCGGCTGATTAATGTGTACTTTCTTTCCTTTAGTAATAAACAGTTCCTAAAGAATCCAATAGCGTTTGTTAGTAGGTGCTATACGTAACAAAAAGATGAATGAAAACAGACCTCAGCTGTTTCTCGTTTTGAGATATTTTTTACATATCACAGTTAATCCCAAACCTGTGATAAGAAGAATATTCCAGTATGTTCCCTGCCATAAGAATTCTTTTTGATTAAACCGGATGAATTACTGTTGTAGCAACTCCCAATATTTCAATATTCATATCTTCAGATACCTCTACATGCCTGTATTCAGGGCTCTCAGACATCAGATATATCTTGCCCTTTATTTTACGAAACCTTCTTACCAGCATACCGCCTTCATGTAATGCTATTACAACCTTTTTGTCGCAGGGTTTAAGAGAGCGATCCACCATAAGCAGGTCACCATGGAATATTCCTGCTTTGATCATGGAATCATCTTTAATTTTAACAAAGAAAGTGGCTGCCGGGTGTTTAATGAGATGTTCGTTAAGATCAAGAGATTTTTCCTTGTAATCATCTGCAGGTGAAGGAAATCCAGCTTGTATATAGGACAGGAATAAGGGAATATCAAATTTTAATGCTTGCGATTGATGATACATAGAAGTTAATTCCATTTTTCGGACAAAGAATATATTTTCCGTCCTTATTTCCCATTCACTTTTTCCCTTAAAGTCTGAGAGCACCTGAATGTCACAACCCTTCTTGCATTAAGCATCATATCAGCACCATTCGCCGGATTTCGACCTCTTCGTTCCTTTTTAGAATTAGACACAGAATTTACCGAACCCGCTTATAAGAACATCATCACCTGATTCCAAGGAACCTCTTATTGTTTCAATGAAGGCATCGACTATCTGTAAGGACTTGTTTTTAGAAAACTCTAATTCTGACTGGATATTTTCAACGATATTAGCTTTTGTTAGTGCCATGAGAGACTCCTTTAAGAATAAAAGTATAGGAAAGGACGAAAACACCCTATTGAATAACCATAATATTTGTCAAGAATTAAGGATGCCTCAGAATTCATGATTGATTTGAATATAGTTATTTTTTCTGTGTCAGAAAAAACCGGCATAGATGATAAAAAGTGTTCCAGCCAGAAAAAATGAATAATCATTTATTCTGCTTTTGCCAATAGAGACTTGCTTCCTGAAGTCCGTAACCTGACAGCTGTCTTTGTTCTGCAAGGCTTCATTCAGTAATCAACACAAATGAAATCAACTGGATAAAATCCTGTGTTATATATAATACGTGTTAACAGATAATAAATAGCAATTACGGAATATCTCACTAAAAATTTGACAAAAACTCTATATTCCTTTACAAATTAATAGCTTTTCATACAGATTTTATTTCCGGCATCAAATAAAAACGTATTACGTATATTAATTGTTAGTTGCCAACATGAGGAATTTATGACCAACCATAATTTTGAACAATCTCTGTTGCGAGACGCACTCAGTGACGTGGCACGAAAGGAAAGGCGATCTCTCCTGGGAATATCCTTGTTTGGTATTACGCTATCAATTGGCGGCATGGTGCCTTCAAAAATTCCAAGTCTCGGTATAGAGTTTCAGCTTGCTGATCATCGAATACTGCTGCTTATTGTAGCTTTTATTGTTTTTTATTTCATCGTTGCATTTATAATTTACGCTGCTTCTGATTATCTATCCTGGAAACTTGAGATAAAGAGTTGGGCACTTGAAAAAGCAATTTCTGAAAACGAGGAAGTCTACCGCAATTATTGCCCTCAGCCTGGTACACCTGAAGAAGAGATTGAAAGAGACATGGGGAAATTGCACAAAAAGAATCGCCTCTACTTTAGACTGGTCGCTCCGACATCTATTATTCGTGCACTCTTTGACTTTGGGCTTCCGATTGCTGTCGGCGCATTTGCGCTATTTCTTCTTGTACGAGCTGCAGCTGGGTAATAGCATCTAACCACACAATTGTATCTGACGTGAAGGGTCGGTCGTCCTTTATGTTTGCATAGTTCTGTGTTTCCGTAGCTTTTAATTATGCCTTGTTACCCTTCACGCAGCACATTGTAAACGTTACTCTCTTTCAACCTGCCATTCTCAATTCTCGCAGCCACCCACCTCTGAGCAGTTGTAGGTGTTAGCATAAAATGTGATAACTACTGCATCCAACAATAATTATTAGTATCCTCTTCCTTGATAAACTTCGGAATGCTCTTTGTGCTTATACCAGTTCCCCGTATAAATCTTTGCTAAATCCTTATTTCTGATTATCAATAAATTTTCAGCATTCTTTTCTTCCGCAGCCTTCGTAAAATTAAAACTTCCTGTAATGACCGTCTCTTTATCTATAATCATAATCTTGTTGTGTGCTATGGCGTGTCTGTCATCTATGTAAGTGGGAATACCCGCATTGGCCAAGAAGGTAGCGGAAGTATATTTTGCCGTTCGTTGGCTCTTTATCGAGTATCGCTTCTACCTTTACTCCCCGTTTGTGAGCGTTTAATAAGGCTTTTGCGATAGGAGCTGACGTAAAAGAGTAGCCCTGCACTAGTATTTCAGATTTTGCCTTGTCTATCTGGCTGATGATCGCCTCTGTGCAACCACCTTTAGGGCTGAAATACACTTGTGTTGGAGTGTTGTTCAGGGTGAGGTCGGTAGCCTGTGATGTGGTTGAGAGAGGAGAAAAAAGAAAGAAGGCAATTACAACAATTAATAAAATCTGCTTTTTCATAGTTAGCACCGTAGATTTAGAATATTAAAGTCGAATATAAAGAACTTATCTTCATTTTACATGAAATTTGTTTACTTCAAATTGATTTTTAAAACAATAAATAAAATATAAAGGAGGTGTATCGTGGCAGATTTAATAATAAAGCTGATCGTTGGAATATTTGCGGTAATCTATTGTGCTGGAATTGCGATAATTTTTATTACAGATGTGATTTTTGCTATTTTCTGTGGCATTGTTGGATTTTTTGTATGCATAATTATCTGGTTATGCAGTTAGGCTCAAACAAATCTTAAGAATATGGCTTCCCCCATCTCGTTGTTCCGTTTTTACTTCAAACCCCGGATTAATAGTTCTTTATGCTGCTCATGATGGTCGGACCTTTAAACAGCCAAAAATTTATAGTGCCTACCACTCGTATAATTAAGATAGAAAGTGTCTCGCTTATTGTATTTTATGGCCGCCACCCCGTCTTTCCTCAAGTTCGCCGAACCAATCCATTAACTACAATTCAAAAAACAGCAATAAAGGGCGATTCGTCATTTCGGCAAATCGCCTTTCTGCATTGAAAGATGATCATTTGCCCCGATCCAACGGACTTTGTTAACCAACCATATTCAAGAAAGGAGATTTCCCCATGAGCGCATTGTTGCATGTAACTATCAAAGACATCGATAACTCAGGCTATGTCTGGGATGTTTTCTATTGCCCTGATTGCCTGGAAAAGATGTTGACGTCATCCACCTGGCTCGAAGTAATCCGGCAGGTGAAAGTAACACCGCAGTATCTGTCACATCTTTATCCACAGCTTGTCAATGAGCCTGTGTGCGACAAGTGCCATTCCGTATTTAAAAGATAACCAATCACAATTGAGAATAAAAAGGGCAGTTATCGGTATTTCGCCGGTAGCTGCCCTTTTTGCATCAGAAAGGAGACATTTATGAAAGAAAATAGCTTCAAGAAGTATTCAAAAAGAATGATACAGCAGAACATCTTTGAAGCCCCGGTCAACAGTTTTAATAACTCTAAGTTCATTTCAACCTATCGAGTATCTCTTGTCAAAGATGGAAGTGTTTCTTTTGAGCAGTGCTGTCTGTCCAATTCCGCACAGGCACGGCCAATCGTCCGCAAGCTGATAGAAGATTATGGCCAGTCAGACAGGGAGCAGTTCTGTGTGATTTTGCTAAATGCAAAGAATGGGATTATAGGTTTGAACATCGTTTCCACTGGTACTTTATCATCAGCGACGGTTCATCCCAGGGAAGTTCTTAAACCAGCCATAATAGCAAATTCAGCAGCAATGATACTCTGTCACAATCACCCAAGTAATGATCCCACGCCATCACAAGAAGACCTTGCCATAACCAGGATAATTGTTCAGGCAGCAAAGATCATCGGAATTCATGTGCATGAGCATTTGATTATCAACATGGAGAATGATCGGTATTACAGTTTTGCAGACAATGGACTTATCCAAAAGGCATACGATGAAATAGCCTGAAGCAAATAAACATAATCATTTATCAGGAGCCATTTTGCCCAAAGCCGGCAAATGGTTTTTTTTAAAGGAGGTGAAACTATGGCTTACACGCCGGAATTATCTATGCAGTCATCAACCCTCTTAAGACGAATCTCATGGGCGCTTGGGGTTCCAATGACAAAGGGCATTGAAATGGTGTTCGATTATCTGCCACAAATCCTGGATCGAAAGAAGGTCTGCGATGCCTGCCGAGACAAATCGAAATGTGCCGGGTGCGCTTTTAACAGTCACAGTCAAAATGAAAAGGAAATTACTATCCGGGAATAACCAGTAATCCAAAACCAACAATCCATAAAAGGCGTTGTCTTTTTGACAGCGCCTTTCTCATTTCTAAACCCAAACAAATCAAAAGGAGAACTTACTATGTTACATCAAAATCAAAATGGCAAACGGCGCAACAACACGGAAGTACTATTGCCGCCTGAATTCAACCAGGAAGGCGCAGAAGTGATTCCTATCATCAAGCCTGTTATCCGATGGATATGCCGACAGAGCGCTTCTCCGAGGCTCTCAAGCGACGAGAAGCCAACCGCAATGCTATTTTAAATTGGATCAGATCCAACCTTAAGTTAGGCATCGATTACGGCCAGATTCATGTCTTTGGAAAAGACAAGTGCCGTCTGGCAAAAGATGGGCGCGCTAACGAATGCATTGATCCGAGTCACTGGAGCAAACCATCACTATGGAAGCCCGGAGCTGAAAAAATCTGTGGCATGCTCGGACTTATCCCCAGGTTCCCCAATCTGAAAGAGTATGAAAGCTCCGCCATGCGCGGAGAAGATATCAAAGTAATCATTTTAAAGTGCGAGCTTCACACCGGAAGTGGATTTGTTGCAGGCGAAGGCACTGGAGCAAGGCGGATTGCCCAGGATAATGGAGACATCAACAAAAGCATCAAGATGACGGAGAAATCCGCGCACATTGACGCTACATTGCGAGTGGCAGGTCTTTCAGAACTCTTCACGCAGGACATCGACGACATTCCGCCAGGTAACGGCAGCCAGGCTCCCCCGTTCCAGTCACCGCAATCTCAATCGACTGGAAAGCCATCTTCACAGCAACCATCCAGACAGACCGGAGGCAATAACTATTCCAAAAATGGTCATGGTTCCGGTTACATCCAGATCACCGGTAATCAATATAACTACATCATGGACCTGATTGAGAAAGCAGGAATGAGCGAACAGGAACTGAACGAGCAGTGCGTTAAGACCTATGGTCGCGTGCTGGACTATATCAGCAAAGGCGATGCTTCCAAACTTATCGAATGGCTGTTGAAAATCCAGTAGCCCATCAATCCATTCAAACCTAAAAACCCTGGTTGCCTTATGGCAGCTGGGGTTTTCTATTTTAAGGAGAACTACAATGTCAGTCCAAATTGTTTGCGCATGGTGCAAAAAGCCTATGGGCATAAAGCCCGGTGATTCAGATCTGCCCATATCTCACGGCATATGCCCGGAATGTGCCAACAAGCTGAGATCCGAAACGAATACAAGCCAACACATTAATCGAAAGGAGAATGACAAATGAATACAAAAGTAAAAGAAGTTTTAACATCTGTCCTGGAAAGGTTCAGAGAAGGTAATGTCCCGGAGGCAGTTGCTTATTCGCTGTATCCAACTCCGGATATTCCAAGCGCCAAATGGTCACTTATAAACAGGATGCTGATGTTTTTTGGAGGCACAACCGATGCCAGAGGATACCGTCAATGGCAACAAGTAAATCGCTATGTAAAGAAAGGCAGTAATGCCCTTTATATACTGGTTCCCCTTATCAAAAAAGTGGAGGATAGCGGTGAAGAAAAGCAGACGCTCTATGGATTTGGATGCAAGCCGGTATTTCGTGTTGAAGATACGGACGGTGAGTCTCTGGAATATGAAAATATAGAGCTTCCTGATTTACCTTTGATAGACAGAGCCAGACAATGGGGTATTTCTGTCAGAGCCGTTCCGGGAAGATATCGCTTTAATGGTATTTATTTAACGGACAGAAAAGAGATAGCCTTGGCCACACCGGAAGAGAAAGTATTTTTTCATGAACTAAGCCATGCCGGTCATGAAAAAGTCAAAGGCAGATTGATAGACGGCCAGGATGCTTTGCAGGAAATCGTAGCTGAGTTTTGCGCAGCCGTTTTGTGTAAACTGGTTGGCAAGCAACAAAGTGACACATTGGGTAATTCGTACAGATACATTGAACGTTACGCTGAAAAAATTAAATTAAGCCCTTATAGTGCTTGCTTAAAGGTCATATCTGAAACGGAAAAGGTCTTAAATCTCATCTTAAATGGCAGTGCTGAAGACAAAGAAGATACAAACCAGATAGCTGCCTAAACAAACAATCAAAATTCATTCAACATACAGAGCTCTCAAGATCTACCCTTGAGGGCTCTTCGTATTTTACAGGAGGCTATTATGACAAAAGAACAAAAGAAAGCGTATCAGGAGCCGGAATTGCTCAGAGAAATTTTACAGACAACCCTGAAAGGTTTAAAATTCCGATTAGATTGCGGCCATTACGTATCATTTGGGCACTATCTCGGAAACAATATCACGATTTACAATGGTAAGAAATTTAAAATCATTTGTAGCCAGTGCGGATATTAAACACATAAATGGAGGAAGCTATGGACGATTATATTGATGACAGCTTTGATGATGGAGTTCCTTTTGAAGACAATACTGATGGCGATATAGGAAATGAATTCTTCCTAAATGAACATATGCGCGATGGTTCAAAAGATAGCCATACAATCGGCATCGGATGGGAGGATATTGCCATGTTTGGAACATTGTCCGAACAAATTGCCGAGGATGAAAAAGAGCGTTTAAGCATTGAGAAAGATATGACCATGGATGAAGATCAGGAAGACATATATTGAATTTATCTTATTTATGAAAAATGACCGTCCAGACCGTCCACATCGTCCAACTGCTTGTAATAACAATATAGAAATCTGGACGGTCTAAGATGGTATGGACGGTCTTTTCTGTAAACCGACCTTTTATTTCATAATCACAAGCAGAACATCCCTCCAATAGGAATAAACTAACCTCTGTATTAGCAAGGGGATAACATTCCCCTAATAAAACTGCCAAGGAGGTTAATTATGAACAAACAGACTTATTCAATTGGTGACGCCTCAAAGAAAACCGGTGTCAGCCTGAAGAAATTACGGAGCTGGGAGAGTAGATATATCCCGGAGCCGGAGCGTATTGTATGCGGTGAAAGGTCTTATCGGCGCTATACCCAGGACCAAATTTACCTCATCATCAAGATAAAAGAATATCAGGACATGGGATTTCTTCTACCCGTTGCGGTGAAAAAAGCCAATGAAGATATTTCAAGACAGGAACCAAAAGCAGAATAATATTTTTAGAAAATCCTGCAATCATGATTGAGCAGGAAACAATGTGTGTGGGTTAGGCAAGGGTCATTCCCTTGCTGAAAAGAGTGCCCCTCCACTCCACCCACACACACAAATTTTGAAAGCGAGGGGAGATAAGGAGGGGTTATTATGTTAGATTATGCAGTTAGTATTGAAGAAACTACAAAACAGATACAAGCGATGAAACAAAAAATTGAAAGTCGAAAGCAAGAATATGGCATTAATGAACTGTCAGTAGAACCTGAAACTTGGCCAGGAAATCATAGAAAGGATTGTGAAGAAAATAAAAGGAAAGATGAAGAATTAATAAAGTCTTGTTTGGCTGAGCGTAATGCAGAGATAGAAAAATATATACATAGCGATGAATATAAAGAAATACGCCGAAAAGAATTAGAGATATATGAAGAGAATGAAAGGAGAGCCACAAAGAATGAATTTGGTTTCGGCAAGATTGCCAGAAAACCAAAAATACAAGAGCCTAAAAAAAATAATACTCCGCAAAAGCTTTGTCTTGTTTCCGATAATACAATCCAGCGAAAGAAGCAATCAGGAGATGATTATTTTATGATGACGAAACGGGGTATCATTAGAAATAAAGAATATCGCAAAATTTTTAAAGGCCCTGGTACAGTCTATGCGTGGCTATGGGCAAATCTGGTTCGCAGTGAATGGATTGACACAAAAGGATATCCTATTAAAAAAAGGTATTATGAAAACGGCTATCTTGCTTATAGTTCCAGCTACCGTCAAATTGGAGAGGACTGTTTCTTGCACAAAAATAAAGTCAAAGAACATATAGATGCATTCAAAGAAGCCGGTATTATCAAAGTTGAGCATTTAACTCCGAATGGAAAGAAACGAGGTCAAAGTGTTTTTGTTTTGGGTGAATGGAAAAATATAAACGGAAAGATAGAAGAAACCTTTTACAAAGATGAAATATTTTCTCCGCGAGAGGATGGTCAAAATGTGCCCGTTTAAAATTGGTCAAATATTGCCCAACTTTTCGTTAAGTTGGTCAAATATTGCCCAACATTTTTCAAAGTTGGTCAAATACAGGGACATATAAGTAGATGAGTCTTAAAGAAGATGAGTCTTAAAGAAGATGAGTGAAAAACTCATCTTTTTTATTTTAAAAAAGCGGAAAGCTGGGACAGATATAATGGTATACTGAATGGCAGTAATCAGCTTCTTGTTAATGTAAGTTTTCCGTTCATTAAAATGCTTCCTGTGACAAGTCTATCAGAAAAGATGGCTTTATCAAGATTGATATGCCTGGCAGAATTCCGTAATTACAAGGCCGACTGAATTAGTGGAACCAGTTTATATCTTTTCTTGAAACCCGATCAAAATGCAGATTTCCGGAAAAACTAATGCTGGCACAAATATGATGGCATCCTGACCGGAAGAAATCAGTTTCTTGATAAAGGAGTTCTCCGGTCAAAAAATGCTTTCTGCAACAGCTCTATCAGATAACATGGCTTTATCAAAATTGATTATACCTCGGCAGGATTTCGCAAATACAGAGCTGGTTGATACAGCGCACAAGCAATGGATGTGCTCTCACAATTCATATCGGGTTTTAGACCGGGTCTTGTGTTTATGCGCTCATGAAGTGCTCAGAAGTGGTTTGTGAGAGGAGATGGAGCCTGGTTTCGTCTCCTCTAAGAAACCGGATATAGATGCTCATTTCTGGAAAAAACGGAAAGCTGGTTCAAATTGAACGGCTTACTGTCCGGCATTAAATTGAACTGAAACACTCCTCTATGCTTATAATGCTCTTTATCCTGCCTTTTATGTCAACCCTTCATAATAATAAAAATTCTTTGGCACATATATAATGGATGACCTGGACGATTAGGACGGTGCTTTTTGTAAAAAACATAACGACAAGTATAAATAATATATTTTATCTGAATAATTTAAATGAATCACTTGACATTTTAGTGTAGTGTATTATCTTTAACACAAGAAAAAGGAAACGGAAATGTCAGAAACAAAAAAAGAATTTTTGAAACGCAAAAAAACTGAAAAACATCGACAGGCGGAAAAGCAAGTCCGTGAAGCCTATTCAAGATGTATTGATGTTAAAGATGAAGATGGAGAAACTGTTAAATTGTTGGAAATCGACGGCAAACATATAGAATGGCGCATCCGTATGGAACCGGAGATTGAAGATATATTTTCTACTATTGACGTTTCAAAGGCACTCAATATACCGAGAGAAAGATTGCGGGATTGGATGGTTAGAGATTTCATTAAATCAAGCCTGCCATCAACAAGCAAAGGTACGATAGCCATTTTCACAAGAGATGATGTAAAATTAGTAATGTTATTTTTGAAGCTATTAGAAAGTGGCTTTAAGCGTGATATCGCTTCTAAGCATATCGAAATGCTTTACAACTCAAAAGCAATTAAGGCTGTATCGTATATTATCATCAGGCATACAATAAAAGATAATGAACCTGAGATAGAGATAGCGAGTATTGTAATGGGTGATAAACTTTCGTTGCAGATTAATTCTAAGGAAGAAATCTATTGTAATAAATTTCCTTTAATTAAAAATGGTGAATGGGAAGGAATTTATATCATCAATATGATAAATCTTGATAGAGAACTTGTAAAAGCTTTGTCCAGATTGGATTAATATTTTTTTGTTAATTAAATGTAGTAAATATTATATACATAACATTAAACAAGGAGGTGAATTAAATGATTGAAACTGACCGAGACCAGAACGCGCTTAATAAAAGGCTTCTGTCGATAAAAGAATTGGTCAGTGAAGTAGGTGCCACCGAGTGGTTTTGGCGAAGCCAGATATGGAACGGAAAACTTTCCTATGTTAAGACAGGCCACAAGATATTCGTTGATAGGAAAGATATAGAATTATTTATTACCAATAACAAACACAAGAATTAAGAAATAAAGAAACAGGAAACAGAAAGCACCTTCGGAAGTGCTTTCATATCTTCAAACAACAATTCTAACGAAAGTTAGGGAAGGAGGAAAAGTAATAAGGAGGGTCTAATAGTATGAATGAAGCATGTTTAAAGAAAAGAACCGAAGCAAAAAAGAAACATATTGTTGAAGATGCAATTACTACCAGTAATAAAAAGAATTCAAATATCCCACCAGAACAGAATAACAGTCTGTTTTTGACCACACAAAAACCAACTCAGGCTGACTTCATCATGGAAATGGCAAATAAAAATGCCAAATTTTTCCACACATCTGATTATCAATCATACGCTTTTATCGAGAATTGCGGCCACGAAGAAATATGGCCTCTGAATAGCGATGTCTTTGAGCGGTGGATTTATAGCCTTTTTTATAGAAACACCAAAAAGTCTCCGAGCCGGATAGCTTTCCAGAATGCAATAAAATCACTTGAATCTAAAGCCCTGTTTGACGGACCTGAAGAGAAAGTCTCTCTGAGATTTGGCGAAAAAGATGGCGCGATATATGTTGACCTTGCAAATAAGTCCTCAGACCAAGTTAAAATTACAAAAGACGGATGGGAGATTATATCTCTAAGTAAATCTCCTGTTAAATTCAGACGTATGAAAGGGATGCTCCAATTACCAGAGCCGAAACAGGGAAAATCGCTAGAAATATTGAAAAGCATGTTGAACATCGATAGCGAAGAAGACTTGATAATGATAGCTTCTTGGTTAATCGGCGCTATGCGACCATCTGGGCCATTTCCAATTCTTATTCTGCAAGGAGTTCAAGGTTCTTCCAAAAGCACAACTGCTCAGATGTTAAAGTGCTTAATCGACCCTTCTATGGTTCCAATTCGAACACTGCCAACATCCGACTGGGATTTAGCAATTTCTGCCGATGCTTCATGGCTGCTTAATTACGATAACCTGTCGAAGCTTACTCCAAAAATGTCTGATGCTTTTTGCAGAGTGGCTACTGGAGGAGGTTTTGGAATTCGTTCGCGGTATACTAACAGGTCTGAAGAACTTTTCTACTCAGTTCGCCCGATGATATTGAATGGAATTCCAGATTTAGCCGAAAGACACGACCTTGCCGACCGTTCTTTGTTTATTAACCTGCCAGCAATGCCAGCAGAAAAAAGAAAGCCGGAATCTGAACTTTGGCGAGAATTTTATGATGAACAGCCATATCTACTAGGAGCTCTTTTTAATGCTGTCTCAGTGGCGCTTAAAAATTATGACAATGTAAAGGTATCTAGTCTTCCAAGGATGGCCGACTTTGCCAAATGGGTAATTGCAGCCGAACCTGCCTTATCCTGGGGAGAAGGTAGTTTTATGAAGGCATATGATGAAAACCGAAAAAGAGCTATTGAAGCTGCTATTGAGTCAGACCATGTTGCAAGCGCGGTTATACGGCTAGTTAATGAAACAAAAAAGTGGAGCGGTACACCTACTGAACTTAAAACTGTGCTTGATATGTATGCACCGGAGCAAAACGGTTGGAAGGTAGACTGGCCAAAAGCTTCAAACGTTCTTTCAAACCGCTTGATGAGAGCCCAGAGCTTTCTTGAAACAAAAGGAATTAAGGTAGAACGAGGAAAATCAGGAAATCGAAATATAACAATTTCAATGTCAGAGCAATCGACCAGCCAGACTGGCCAGGAGAAAAAGAAAGCTAAATATGCAGCCAGACTGAAGGACAATCATGATGACATGGCCAGCTCTGGCAAGCGCTTACGCTATGAGATAGCTGCTGAAGCTGAAATTGCCTCGAAACAATTAGGGCTCGAAGATGAATGTGCAGACAATACTACCGCAACTAAGATTGAATATGAGGAGGTGGAAATATGATGAATGCAGTTAATTTTATGGAAGAATTGAAATCTAAAGATATTAATCTTTGCCTCAATGGCGAAAAACTAAATTGTAAAGGCCCGAAAGGAACGATTACTGCTGAAATCATAAATGAAATTCAACGTATGAAGCCGGAAATAGTGGATCTGTTGAAAAATATGACAACAGATGCCGGAGCTTTCGAACTCGACCTAAATACACTAAGCCTAGGGGATTGTCTTGAAGTGCTTAAGCAGATGTCTGACAACTCCGTTGATGTTATGATCACCGATCCGCCATATGGTATTAAATTCATGGGTAAGAATTGGGATAAGGCAATTCCATCGGTAGAAATTTGGAAGGAATGTCAGAGGGTACTTAAACCTGGTGCGTTCGCTTTCATTATGTGCGCCCCTCGGCAAGATTTGTTGTGCCGGATGACTGATAATCTTGAAAAGGCTGGATTGAAGACAGGTTTCACTCCGATTTACTGGACATATGCAAGTGGATTTCCAAAAGCGCATAATATTGGCAAGGCAATCTTTAAAAAGGCAGGAGCACAACAAGAAGTTGTCGAAACTTCAAAACGTTTAAATGGTTCTTATGGGGGATTCCAGCCTAAACCGGCTGTTGAAGTCATACTTGTTGTGATGAAGCCACTGGACCAGAAGTGCTATACGAAACAGGCGCTTTTAAATGGCAAAGGTATAACCTGGCTGAATGACTGCCGGGTACCCTATAATTGTGAGAAAGATAAGCCGTCAGCAGGAAACCGGACCTGTAATTTTGGTGAACAAGAGCCCAAATATAGAAGCAAGTCTAATCCAGAATGGAAAGCAGATGAGACCGGCAGATTTCCAGCAAACCTCTTGGTCAGCGATAATATTCTTGACGGTTCTTCACAGTATTATTCCCTGGACAAATGGTCAAATTTCCACTTGGAAGATTTACCTCAATCAGTTCAGGATACTTTCCCCTTTCTGGCCGTTTCTAAGCCCTCCAAAAAAGAAAAAGAAGCTGGCCTTGAAAGCCATGAAGATAAACAAATATGCGGAAGGGATATAGGACAGGATATGCGTAATAATCCATACAAGCTGCGGCCTGCACTCAGAAAAAACATTCATCCAACCGTAAAACCTTTAGCGCTAATGACTTATCTAATAAAAATGGGAAGCCGTAAAGGAGATGTTGTTCTGGACCCATTTATGGGTTCCGGGACTACCTGTATTGCTGCTTTATTAACGAACCGGCGAAGCATTGGTATAGAGAAAGAGGAAGAATATTTTTCTATCGCAAAAGAAAGGTGCAAAAGTGCTCTTATGTCAAATTACTGTTCACAAAATTAAGGTGGATTTGCGGAGTAAAGTAATTATGATGGAGTAGAAAGAAATAATTAGTAGAGGATGGATTTGTAATGAACAACGTTAGATTAGTTAAAACGAAGCCGGAAAAAGCTTTATATGGAGATAACCAGACCTGCTTCGGCAGGTCTATTGGACCCAGTAACTATAATTATTAGGAGGAAAAAATGGGATATACATTCAAGATTGGAAACGCAGTTCCAAAGATTTACGAAGAAAATGACTATATGTTTTTAAGATTTGAAGTTGAGCCAGTTGTTAGTGAAGATGCGCCAGCGTTCAAGGGTGATGAGGCTACAGGAAAAACTAACATTCGCAGACCAAGCTATATAAATTGGCATGAGTTCTGTAAAGAAACCGGAATATTAGATGTATTCTTTGACGACAGAGGGAATTTACGCTTTGGGAAGTATGGTTGTGTAATGCTACGGAAGTCAGATCACATAAAGGTTAAAGAAGCACTCGAACTGTGGCAGAAGACCGCAACCATTCCGCCGGGATTTGATGATAGCTTGACGTTCAACGAAGAAACACAACAATGGTATGAAGAGGGCGAACAGAAATACGACTACCAGCTCGCCCGTCTGATATGGTTGGAGTGGTGGATGGGCTGGGCACTCAAGAACTGCGAGACGCCTGCCATAGAATACATAGTATAAAGACAGCATAAGTTAACATAATAGAAAAATGAAGAATTAAACATAAAACCACGCAACGCCCATGATGTGTTCTGCTGCACAATTTAACAAGACGGGCGGAAAGGAGAGAAAAGCAGTTCTCAAGGAGGAATATGAGACAAGAAAAAGTAAAGAAGGAAATCACGCCGAGAATGTTGTCAGTTGATGAAACTGCCCGACATGGAAGGATATCGCTTTTCTTGGAGTGATATCAGAAGAGATTACTGAAGAACAAAGAAAAATAGATATGCTTCGAACACAATTCGAGGACGAAGACGATATACCATGAACATCAATATATTCCTTTCATACGCAACAAGAGTTGATATAACTATGTTTATAGAAAATAACTTTTTAATATTGACAAACACAAGTTAATGCTTATATTTATAGTGTTGAGAATATTTCGCAATCAAATCGAAAGGATTATGAAAAATGAAAAAGAACAAAGACACAAGCAATAAACCATTTCAGGTAATTATGGATGAACGAGCGCATCAAAACCTGAAAGAAAGAGCAAAACAATTAAATATGAGCAAGGGAGATTTCGTTCAGAATTTATATGCTTCATTAGAATATCGACTAGCGAGATACAGAGATAAAATAGGGTTCACAGCATCTGCCAGAAGTGATGAATTGGATGTTAAGTTGATAAAATTTATATTGTACAAAGATAAAATGGGATTAACACCGGAAGAAATTGAAATTAAATTAGATAAAATTAAAGGGGATTTTGAATATCTTAAGAATAGACCAGATATTACTATCGAAAACAATGAGTTCTAAAATTTTATAGTTTCATAGTTGCTTCTTTTGTATGTTGACATCATTTATATAGTCCGCCACAGGAGCTGTCGGAATAAGGCATAATAAGCCAGAGATTGTGACAACATAGAAGCAGAAAGGAAACACCGAGCGCAATCTCGTTAAACTACGCCCAGCGGAACTCGCTATTTCGACTGGGCAAATGAAAACAAAACACTACGATATAAAAATTATATCAGATTATGGTTCTCACGAGCAGGGAGATACCCTGGGTGAACTGTATTTTGACGACCTGCCCCAATCTATTCAAGAAAATATCATTGATTTGATTGCGTCAATAATAGAAAACAAGAACAATTCAAAAAAGGAGGTATCATGATTAAATCAGCAATATATGTTCGTTCCAGTAAGGACTTGCATAACGTATCCTGCGAAGCTCAGGAAAAAAAATTAAGAAAAACAGTCAGAGATAACGGCGAGGAAGTATATAATATATTTGTGGATAAGGCGTTATCATCAACTAGGGATGTCAGACCTCAGTTTGATGAAATGATAAGACTTGCCATGGGCAAAAACCCACCATTTACAAAAATTTACGCCTTAGATACTTCCAGATTTGGTAGAGACCACCATGAAATGCAAATGATTTTATATCAGTTAAGACGAAAACACGGGATTGATGTAATTTTTGACAACATGCCAAACACTGGAACCTATTTAGACCCTGCTTTCGAGGCAATTTTTCAAGCATTTGATTATATTCATTCACAACAGAGCAAAGCTAAAGGAGTTACCGGCATGAAACAAAATGTTATTAACGGGTATCGTGCCGGTGGGAGAGCGCCTTACGGATATAAATTAGAACATATAGAAATGGGAAAAAATAAGAATGGAGATATGATTAATAAAACAAAACTGGCTATTGACGATGAAACAGCACCTATTATTCAGGAATATCTTAAAAGACGCGTAAAATATGAGGACAGAAGGTCAATCCTCGAAGATTTTTATACTAGAGGAATAGCTTCCCCGACGGGAAATAGGATGTGGGCTATTGCCACCGCAAAGTCAATTGAGGATAATATCGATGTTTATCTTGGGCATACGGTCTTTAATAGACACAACGAACGGATTAAGGAACAGGGAAAGCCTAACGGATATTTGCACGGTGTGAAATTTAAGTCAAAAGACGAATGGATTATTACAAAAAATACTCATGAACCGATAATTACGGAAGAAATTGCTGATGCTATCTGTGATATGAAAAATAAAAGGGTCAGAGAAAGCAATGGAAGGGCAAAGCGTGTTTATCCGCTCTCTGGTGTAATTAAATGTTCAGAGTGTGGCACAAATTATGTTGGCGACGGAGGCGTTTATCGCTGTAATTCAAGGTCAAAACCTGGGATGAAATGCGACAACAATGATATTTCATCAAAAGCCGTAGAGGACGTTATATTTTCTTTTGCAAGTGAACAGATATTGAAATTTAAAAATGTAAAAGCTGTTATCGAGCAGGTCAAAAAACGTTTTCAGAATGGCAAATCGGATTTACGACCATTAGAAGAGGCTCTTACCAGAATTGAGAAGGAGCAACAGAGATTAACTGATTTATACAGAAAGGGGCTTGTTGAAGTTGAAGATATTGAAAAAGACATGATTTCAATCAAGGAACAAAAGAAGTCAATAATTGAAAAAATTCAAGAAGAGAAAGCCTCTCAAGGTGTATTTGATGTTTCTGACGATGAAATAAAAATAGTGATTGATAATCTTGGTCAAGAAATTAATAACGCCGACGCAAAAGTACAAAAAAAAGCATTTCAAGCACTATTCGAAGAGATTAGGATACATCAAAAAGAAGGGGAACCCTGGTCAAGAAAATTAGAACTAAAGACGGTTCATTTACCCATAACACGGGTAAACGTGGCGTCCCCAAGGGGATTTGAACCCCTGTCGCCGGCGTGAAAGGCCGGTGTCCTGGACCGGGCTAGACGATGGGGACATGATTAAATCAATTTATTGCTAACATTTACTCTAAACTTTTTATTTCAATAATTCAATCTAAATTTATGTTTAGTAGTAATGGTGGGCCGTGCGCGACTCGAACGCGCGACTCTCTGCTTAAAAGGCAGATACTCTACCGACTGAGTTAACGGCCCTTACAAAGAATCTTTCTCTATCATAAAATGTATGCTTGTCAATAAAAAAAACTGTATCTTCAAAACATCCTGATTAAAAATAAATAACTGAAAAATAATCTGTCATCTGCCAATGGCGGATAAGCCATGGACGGTAGCGAAGTCAGAACCATTGAACCTAAACAGTAAGCATATCACATTACTTTGCATCTGATACATTATGAACTTTTTTATTATATTTCTGCCTTTGGTGCAACAGGCAGGCCTAAAGATTCAGGCATTTGCCAATTTGGGCAGGTTTCTTTTCTTATCATAAAAGCTGAAAATAATTCTTTATACAGTCTTAAATCGGCAGGATTATATTTTATAGCTTTTTTATAAATTGATATTGAGGCTTTTCGCATATTTTCTTTTAAATAATATTTTGCAACTTTTCTGCAAGCATTGCTAAGCTTTTTATAAGCTATTTTTTTTGGTACAACATTTTTTCCGCCAAGAATATTATAGAATCTTTCCAGAACTAAAATTCGTGTTGGCTTAACTCCTACTTTAACGGAAAGATTATCATAATGCTCGCGTCTGATACCTCTGACATCAGGAACAAATATGAATTTTATTTTCAACGCCAGTCTCAAAAAGAAATCCGCATCTTCGTACGACTGTCTTAATTGTTCATCATATCTGCAATCGGAAAGAGCGGATCTTCTCATTACAGAAGATGATGTATGAACAAATCCTTCTTTAAAACAATCTATTACCAGATATCCTGATTTTTGAAAACCACCAGCGAAATCGCGTTTTTTCCTCCCGTCAGGAAGGATTATATCAAGTTCGCCATAAGCAAGACCGTATTCAGGGTTATTCTCTAAAGCAGCAGTCATCTTCTCAATAAAATCTTTGGGATATAGATCATCGTGATCAAGAAAAGCAATAAATTCACCATTTGCGCGCTCCAAACCGTAGTTCCTAGCTGCCGGAGTCCCGCCATTGTCTTTATAGAAGTATTTTATCCGCGAATCGCCGATTCGTTTGACGGCATTTGCCGTTTCATCGGTAGAGCCGTCATCTACAACTATTATTTCAAGATCTTTTTCTGTTTGATTTAATACGCTTTGAATGGTCTCACAAAGCATGTTGCATAAATTATATGTGGGAATTATGATAGAAACTTTAGCCATTAATGTTAACTTTTCAATTCTGCTTCAATAATAAACTGATAAACCGAACCCATAGGGCGGAGCTTCATTAAAAATTTTATCACAAGAGGTAAAGATTTCCACCCGTCTTTAAATTCGCTTTTCTTTAACTTAACTTTTTTGTAGCAGATATCTTTTATAGTTAAACCTGAATTTACAACGAGTTCTTTAGCTGATTCATATGTAAAGAAACGGATATGTGAATCATCCAATAAGCCTGTTTCGCGATAATGGAAACGATTCATCCAAAGATCTGCTAAAATTCCATTATAGCCTGCATTTGGTATGGATATAATGATCCTCCCGCCCGGATTAAGAAAAACGGCAGCTTTTTTTAAAACCTGCGATGGATACTTCAAATGCTCAAGGACATCCGCAAATAAAATATAATCAAATTTCTTCCCGTTATATTCTATTTCCCACTCATAATTTTCGATATCACCAAAAAGAGCGTTAACCGAGTATTGAGAGGCTAATTTTCCTGCTTTCGCATCTATCTCTACAATTGAAACCTCACATTTTAATTCTTCCGCCATAAATCGTGTCATATATCCTGTGGAGGCTCCGAATTCCAAAACTGACGAACCGGGAGATATTTTGTTTAAAAGCAGAGAAATTGTGGTTTTGTCTTTATTAAGAATTCGCTTCTTTGATTTCTCATAGGTGCGGTCGTATTTAAAATTAAGATTTTGCTCAGCCATAAAACCGCTTCCTAAGGTTTAAATTATTATAATAGTCCTAACACAACGGCCTTCTTCCGATCTGTCAGGATTTTAATCTTATATTGTATTTATATTGTGATTTTATTACATATGTAAACGAAAGATATATAGGAAGATTGTATAAGTGTGTCAATTAAATATTGATGAATTCAGAAAGTTTCATCATCAGACCAAGAGTTTTTAATCACCGGTCTTGGGTGGTGCCGGACAACTTGAACGCAAACTAAGAAGATGAACTTTATATGAAGCCGTCAAAATTTATTTGACAAGAATTGGATAGTAATATACTCAACTTATAATATTGTTGTTTCTTTTTTACCGCAACATCAGGCACATTCCCCGTGATTGCCGCGAGTTTAGCGGTCGGATAATGAAATGATGCGAATTTTCTTGTGCCATACGCATAACATCTTATGATTACAGAAAATACATCATATTAAATGCTTAAGCCTATTTGTGCGCTATGAAAACTTTTAATAACCCTTATTCGCCGTGCCTTTAAATTGTTTTTTTACGGTGGGAGGTGGGAGCTTTTCATACTGATAATGAAGGTGTCGGTTATCAAATTTTGGTCAGGCGATACCATGCTTAGGCATATGCTTGCTTTTGAAGAAGTCTTCAAGGCTTTTGTTTAACATAAAATTAAAGAAGGGAGGAATAAAAAATTGGAATTAATAGTATTATTAAAACAAGTGCCATCAACTGAATCCTTTGTGGGAATATCCGAAGACGGTAAATCGGTTAAGCTTGGTGATGCAAAACTGGTAGTAAACCCTTATGATGAATTTGCAGTGGAAGAAGCACTTAAATTAAAAGAGGCAAACGGCGGTACGGTGACAATAGTTTCGGTAGGATCGGATAAAGCGGTAGAAGCTATAAGAACAGGTCTTGCCATGGGCGCTGATAAAGGAATATTGGTTAATGATCCTGCTGCTGATAATTGTGACGGATTACAAACGGCCAGAATCCTTGCTGCTGTGATAAAGAGTATACCTCACGACCTTATTATTGCAGGCCAGAGGGCTGTTGATGATGATAATTATGTTGTAGGTTCAGCTGTTGCGGAGTTTTTAAATATACCGTCTATTACTATGGTTATAAAAGAAACTATAGCCGATGGGAAAATTGCTTGCGTAAAAACAGTAGAGGGCGGCACAGTTACAGTTGAAAGTTCGCTTCCCGCACTTATAACAACACAGCGCGGATTAAACGAACCCAGGTATGCATCTTTGCCGGGCATCATGAAGGCTAAGAAAAAACCTCTTGAAACCAAGAAACTTCAGGATATCGGACTCGATGCAGCCGGAATGGGAAGCCAAAAGACAAAAGTCATTTCTTATAAGTTGCCACCTGAAAGAAAAGGCGGAAAGATCATTGCCGGAGAAACCGATGCTGATAAAGTCAAAGCTCTGGTTAAGGCTTTGCAGGAAGAAGCAAAAGTAATCTGATCCGGTTAAAATATTCGCCGAAGAGGTTATAAACGTAAAACTATTTGAAATTATAGATATTTTTTTATTAAGGAGATGGATATGTCTTGTGGTGTACTTGCAATAACAGAACAGGTTGATGGTGTTTTCAGGAAAGTTACATACGAAGCACTGAGTGAGGGAAGGCGCATTGCTGATGGGTTGGGTTGCCCTCTTTCAGTAGCGGTTCTCGGTTCAGGGATAAAAAGCAATGCAGAAATGCTTGGGAAATATGGGGCTGAGAAAATATTTGTGGCTGATGATCCTGAACTTAAAGAATATATGGCTGATGCTTATACAAATGTCATTGCCGGAATTGCTGCTAAGGAAAAACCCTGCATGATTATATTGGGCGCATCTTTTCGGGGCAAAGAACTTGCTGCCAGGCTTGCTGCCAGGCTCGATGCTCCTATAGCTATGGATTGTATAGCTGTAAAGATCGAAGGAGGAAAGGTCATTGCAACTCGTCCTATTTATGGCGGGAAAATTCTTGCTGATGTTGCGCTTGAAGGAGAACCGCAGGTAGTGGCGATACGGCCGAATTTTATGCCGATTGCGGAATCTCAAAAGACAGGAACTGTTGAAGATGTTGCAATTGATAAAGGTAAAATATATCTTAAGTTTGTAGAAAAGAAACTTGAAACCGGAAAAGTAGAGTTAACCGAAGCTGATGTCATTGTTTCCGGAGGCAGGGGTATGGGTGGTTCTGACTTTTCAGTAGTAGAAAAGCTTGCTGATATACTTGGCGGGGCTGTCGGTGCTTCACGTTCTGCAGTTGATGAAGGATGGAGGCCTCATTCAGATCAGGTAGGTCAAACCGGAAAAGTCGTTTCGCCAAACCTTTACATAGCCTGTGGTATATCAGGTGCAATTCAGCATCTTGCCGGAATGTCAGCATCAAAGGTTATAGTAGCGGTCAATAAAGATCCTGAAGCTCCTATTTTTGCGAAAGCGGATTATGGTGTTGTGGGAAATTTGTTTGATATTGTGCCTTTGATTACGGAAGAAATTAAAAAGGCCAAGGGATTATAAAATTATCAAAAAATAATTTATATAATTATCCGGTTGTTTATGTATAAAAAGTCTTGCAAAAATGTGTTTTGCAGGACTTTTTATATAATGATTTATAAGTTTAATTATTAAGCGCTCAACGTATCGGTTTGCATATGCAAAGACATATAAAAAATATATATCTTGAAAGTCTTGGTTGTGCAAGAAACCTTGTTGACAGCGAACTGATGCTGGGCAGGCTTGCCGATGCAGGATTCAATATCGTTTCTGATCCTGCCAAAGCCAGGACAATTTTAATAAACACATGCAGTTTCATAGAAGCTGCGATAAGCGAATCGGTTGATACAATTCTTGAACTTGCTAAATATAAGCGTAACGGCAAATGCCGTAGAATAATAGTAACAGGATGTCTTCCCGAACGCTTCAGGGAAAAAATAATTAAAACTCTTCCCGAAGTCGACTTTTTCCTTGGAACCGGAGCTTACAGTAAAATCCTGCAGGCTGTTGAGGGAATCCCGATTGCATCCGGAATTCTTTTGCCTGATCCGGGGTTGACCACTTTGAGCTATAATGCTGAAACCAGAATCAGAACGGATCCTAATATTGCTTATTTGAAAATTTCTGAAGGATGCAGCAGACGTTGCACATATTGCATAATTCCTAAACTTCGCGGCAAACAACGCAGTCGTGAAATTGAAGATGTTGTTCTGGAAGCAAAATCGCTTATAGAATCCGGAGTAAAGGAGCTGATTCTTGTTGCTCAGGATACATCATATTATGGTAAGGATATGGGCAGTTCAGTTAGCCTTGCAAAGCTTATTGAAAGGATTTCCGGTCTGTCTGATGATATCTGGATAAGAATTCTATACGGCCATCCTGAAAGCATTGAAACCGATGCGATTAAAGCTATTGCCTGTACTCATAATGTATGTCCCTATTTTGATATCCCTATTCAGCATGTAAACAGTAAAATATTAAAAAGAATGGGGCGAAATTACAATCAGACAAAGCTGCTCAAACTATTTGATAAAATACGATCTTATGATTCAGATGCTGTTTTGCGCACAACCGTCATTACCGGTTTTCCCGGTGAAACGGATAAGGATTTTGCCGAGCTTTTATCTTTTATAGAAACGGTAAAGTTTGATCATCTTGGTACTTTTATATATTCCGATTCAAAAGATATCGCTTCTCATAACCTGTCAGAAAAAGTTCGTAAAAATGTTGCCAAAAAAAGGTATGACAGAATCATGTCCAGCCAGATGGAAATATCCTATCACAAGAACAGGCGTCATATTGGTAAAGTGTTTGATGTATTGGTGGAAGGCTTTCCCGAAGAAAAGCTGTATATAGGGCGTACGAAATATCAGGCCCCCGATGTAGATGGCATCACTTACATAAGCGGGGAATTGAAAACAGGCTCATTAGTCAGAACAAAAATTACGGATGCCCTTGAATATGATCTTATTGGAGAACCTGCATGAAAGATTTAAAGCAAGAACTTCTTTCAATTGTCGGAAAAGATCTTGCCGAGATTGAAGTCGCGCTTACGGATAATTTGACCCCTTATCTGGACATAGTTTCTGATGTTGCCAAACATATTCTTTTTGCCGGCGGGAAAAGGCTAAGGCCGCTTCTTATGGTTCTTTCAGCAAGAATCTGTAATTATAAAGGTGGCTATGACAAGGTTTTTTCAACAATTTTCGAATATCTTCATGCCGCTACATTGCTGCATGACGATGTTATTGACGGAGCTGAATTAAGAAGAGGAAAACCCGTTGCTAATTCAATATGGAAGAACTCCACGGTTGTTTTAACCGGTGATTTTCTGCTGGCACGCGGCCTTTCCATTGCCGCTGCCACGGAAAAGCCCAGTGTCATAAAAATAGTTGCCGAAATCACCGAGAATATGTCCCAGGGGGAAATAGAGCAGCTTTTAAGAAAGGGTGATATTAATCTTACGGAGGAAGAATACAGAAAGATAATATGGCGCAAGACAGCTGTATTATTTCAGGGCGCATGCAGAATCAGCGCCCGTTTGGCAAATGCATCAAAGCGTGAAGAAAAGGCTGTATCCAATTATGGTTATAATCTCGGAATGGCTTTTCAGATGGCTGATGATCTTCTCGATTATACACTTGATACTAAAGTTATCGGAAAAGGAGTCGGAGCTGATTTAAAAGAGGGAAAAGTAACTCTTCCTGTTATTCATGCTCTAAAAGAAGCGGATTCAAAAGATCGCTTAAAGATGGAAAGAATAATAAAAAATAATAAATTTTCTGTACGTAATTTTAATTCATTGATAAAGTTGCTTGAAAAATATGAGGGGATTTCATACACAGAAAAATGTGCAAAGGATCATATTAAGGAGGCAAAAGAATCGCTTTTAGTTTTCGAACCTTCAGAAACAAGAAATATACTGGAATATATCGCTGATTATACACTTTTAAGAAAATCCTGAATACTTTTTCTTTGCTTCCCGGAAATCAAAGTTTTTATGTTTAAAACCGCAATGACTTGCCGATCATAAGCGTATGCAAATAAATATTCCGAATATTATAACAATTATAAGGATCTTGCTGGTCCCCCTTTTTATTATTTTTCTGATCAGAGATTATTATGTTTCAGCGCTCGTTGTTTTTGCTTTGGCGGGGTTGAGCGACGGGCTGGATGGATTTATTGCACGATATTTCAATCAGCGTACAGTGCTTGGGGCGTATCTCGACCCTATTGCAGATAAACTACTTATAATATCTGCATACGTGAGTCTTGCTGTTATTAAGATAATTCCGCCCTGGATTGCAGTTATTGTGACAACCCGTGATGTTATTATATTGCTTGGGATAGCAGTTTTTTCAATAACTGGCATATCCATTGAGATTAAGCCCAGTCTTGTGAGCAAATGCACAACGGTTGCGCAACTTGGAACCGTTGTGTTTATTCTGTTTAATCCGACAGTATCAGATGCTTCATTAATCAAATATTGTATATACTGGCTTACGGCAGGGTTATCAATTGTTTCAGGCTTTCACTATATTTATAAAGGTATGAATATTCTCCAGAACATTTCGCCAAACAATCAGAAGATATAAAAACGTTAATAATAAAAAATTTTTGTTATCTTATGGATCAATCAAAATGGTTTTATCCGATTATTGTTTTTATGCTTTCAGTTATGGCGCTGGCCACTTCGCTTTTTTTATACATATACTGGTATATCAGAGTCAGCTCCGGTCTTAAGACGATAGTAACAAAGTTTAACATTGAACCATCGGTTGTTCTGGAATCGTATACCTGGGTTGTTATTTTAGTCTTATCCGTTCTCGTAGGAATTATACTGCTCGGGATATTTACGATTTTTATGTATAATCTGAAAACATACCAGCTGTATAGAATTCAGCAAAATTTTGTAAACAATTTTACGCATGAGCTTAAAACGCCGGTAACTTCCTTAAAACTTTTTCTTGAAACTCTTTCTAAACATCAGCTTTCCAGATCCGAACAAGTAAAGTGTATTAATTATATGATACAGGATGTTGTGAGACTTTCCGATAATATAGGGCGCATACTTGATCTGGCAGGAATTGAGAGTAATAGTTACCGGGGAGATTTTATCGAAACGGATCTGGTTGAAGCTGTTAAGTCTTTTTGTAAAACAAATTACCATCTTTTCCCGGAATGCATAATAACTGTTCATAATATATCAGGTAAACCATACGTTTATCCGGTTAATACTTATCTTTTTGAAATGTTTCTAATGAATCTGTTAACAAATGCGGTTAAATACAATGATTCAAAAGTGCCGACAATAGATATTTCTTTCGATTTGCAAAATTATAATTTACATATAAGAGTTGAGGATAACGGAATCGGAATTGAAAAAAGCCAGACAAAGAAAATATTCGGGAAATTCTATCAGGTAGGACAATATAAAGATATGACAGCCAAGGGCAGCGGCCTTGGTCTGTATCTTGTCCGGAACATAGCCCGCATACATAATGGAAAAGTAGTTGCCGAAAGCAAAGGCATAGGAAAAGGCTCTGTTTTCACACTTAAATTACCGTATAAAACCGGATAAATTTTATTTAAATTATGATGTATAAAAAAAATAAACGAATCCTTATAGTTGAGGATGACACTCATATAGCGGAAGGTCTTAAACTTAATCTTTGTCTGCAAGGCTATGATGTGGCGATAGCCAAAGACGGAGTATCCGGTCTGCATATATGGAAAGAGTGGAGACCAAATCTTGTAGTTCTTGATATAATGCTTCCCGGAATTGACGGATTGTCGGTTCTTCAAAACATTCGCCTTGAGGATGAGCGGGTACCTATATTGATTGTGTCGGCAAAATCGGAAGCCAATGATAAGATTAAGGGGCTTTCCTGCGGCGTTGACGATTATCTGTCAAAACCCTTCAATCTTGAAGAGTTTCTTTTAAGAGTTGAACGCTTGCTTGTAAGAGCTTCATGGATATCAAGCGAAGAAAAAACAATAAAGGCAACAGGCGGTTTGCAGTCTGCTATATATAAAATCGGTGACAATACAATCGACTTTGAGAAATCCATGGCTATATGCAGAATCGGAAAAGTATCATTAACAGAACAGGAAATTAAACTGTTGAAACTTTTTATTACAAACAGAGGAAAGGCTCTTTCGCGCAGAAAGATACTTGAAATCGGATGGGGATATACAGGCAGTATTACTACAAGAACTGTGGATAACTTTGTGGCAAGATTCAGGAAGTATTTTGAAGACGATTCAAGAAAGCCTAAATATTTCAAAAGTATCAGGCTTGTAGGTTACGTTTTTGAAAATGATATATAGCAGCTTTTTCAGAAATTTTCATCTGCTGTCCAACTCTTTTCTCACTGCAACACCGATCTTTTCAAGTGTGTAAGGTTTCTGGATATAGCTTCCTGCGCCAAGTTCCTGGAGTGCTCTAACCCTGTCGGATTCGGAAAAACCGCTCGTAATTATAGCTTTCTGACCCGGATGAATTTCTATTATGCGTTTATAGGTTTCCATGCCATCCATTCCCCCCGGCATGATCATATCAAGTACTATAAGATCGGCTTTGTTTGTTTTCATATATTCAACCGCTTCCTCCCCACTTTTGACCGTATTCACATTATATCCCAGTTTAGCAAGCATATTTGAAGCAATATGAAGTTGTTCCGGCATATCATCAACTATAAGCACACGATCTGTTCCAAGATATTCTTCAAGGCCGATTCTGCGCGAATCTGTTTCCCTGCTTTCACGAGTAGCAGGCAGATACATAACGATTTTTGTTCCCACTCCCTCCGTGCTCTGTACATCTATATATCCATCATAGTCCTTGATGGTAGCCCATATTACCGTCATTCCCAGCCCTGATCCGCTACGTCTCATCGTTTTCTTGCTGTAAAAAGGCTCAAAAATTTTTTCAAGGTCCTCACCGGCTATTCCTACTCCTTCATCGGCAACGCTAACGCAAACATATTCTCCGGCGGGAATTTTTTCATAGAGGTCCAAAGAAGTATCAAGATAACGATTGTATGAAGACAGACGTAAATATCCGCCAGCCGGCATCGCTTCAGCGGCGTTGTTAAGCATGTTCATGATGGCTTTGGAAAGGTGTATTCTTGAACCCTTTATATTCATCAGGTCCGGAGCAAGATCGGTTTCTAAAATAACATCGGGATGAAATTGTTTGGCAGCACTGTATTCAGGAGAAGTAATATACTCAAAAATAACATCGTTTATGCTGATCAGTTCGCTGACTTTAACTCCCCGGCGTGCGAGCGTCAGAAGATCCTGCACTATTGCCGCAGCCCTTTGTCCGGATTTCTGTATAATTGCGATTTTATGACGCATTGGACTATCTTCAGGAAGTTCCAGTAAAAGCAGATCGGGATAAGTTACCAGTCCTGCCAATATATTATTCAGATCATGGGCTACTCCTGCAGCCAGATTACCTATGGTTTCCATCTTTTTTGCATGGAGCAACCTTTCTTCAAGCTTTTTCTGCTCGGTAATGTCCCTTATGATCCCCTGAGTCCCAATGAATTCGGCTGCGCAAGGAGTCGCATTCTGATAGATCCCCTCGGCTGAAACGCTGAAATATCCTATCACTTCATTGTTCATACCCTCTTTATGAGGTAACAGAAGGCGGATTTCCAATCCGTAAGTAGCTCTTTTGCCTGTGCGTTTCTCGTTGAGTCTATATTTTCCTTTATTCAGGTCATTTGGTGCGACAAGATTAAATATGGGTTGTCCGATCAATTTTTCAGGTGAATTTACATATCTTGAGATAGACGGACTTAAGAACGTTATTTTGCCTTCGGAATCAAGCCGGAAAATTATATCCGGAACGGCTTTGATTATGGAGTTTAATTCTTTTTCACTGGATTTGAGCAAGTAAAGTGCGTTTTCAGTCATCTTCCTGGCAAACTGCTGCTTTTTCCATTCCTTGATGATTGTAAGAATTGCATAGTTTAATATGACCAGAACTGCAGGCAATAAGGGAGAAAACAGACAGCCATATTCACGGAAGATCAGACCGGTTCCGATCCAGACCCCGGCAATAGCTGCGCAGGCAGCTGCTGCGCTAGTTAAAATTCCCATCCTGACAATAGTCAGGCATATCAAAACCGCCAGAATAAGCCCCAAAAATGCTTCCCACAACAAAAATTCCCTGGGACGAACAACCGATTGCCTTGCTATAATATTCTCCAGGATTTGTGCATGCAGGTCCATATGTGAGTATACAGGGCTGCCATGTGTCTGATATGTTTGATCCAGACCTGAAGCCGAAGATCCGACAAGAACTATTTTATCCTTGAATTTTTCAGGCAAGACAGTTCCGGACAGAATATCTCCGGCTGAAACCCGCGGGAGAGATCCGGTTCCACTGAAAATTACAATCATATTTGCCTGCCTGTCTACAGGAATGGATATTCCTCCGACAATGATATTCAGGAAGCCGCCTTTATTCTGAATGATATTTATCCGGTCTGAGTTCTTCCATTGCATCAGACTTGCCAGTGCAAGAGAAGGAAAAAGCCGGTTTTCGAACCGGATTAATAAAGGAACTCTTCTTAAGATTCCATCAGAATCGGGTGTGGCATTAAGAAATCCTGAATATTTAACAGCATTGGAAAAGAGTCCAAGATTGCAGGCAACTCCATTTGCGTTGAAAAAGCCGGTCAGAGGCTTTTCCCCCTCTTTCCCGTCCGGACTATTCATTCTGACGATTTTAAGAGGATGCAGCCCGCACTCAGTACCAGTTGTATTAGCACTGTTTTTAAAAAGAAACTCGTAGCCGAGAACATACGGTCCCTTGGAAAGGGTATCTGCAAGGATCCGGTCATAGTTAAAAATCCCGGCCGGAATCTTTGATGTGTTAATCTGATATCCAAGTTCACTACCGGTGGATGATTGCCAGTTAATAGGTGAAGTTCCATCCGGTTCAGCCAGGATCATGTCCAAAGCTATGCTCAAAGCCCCCGTTTCAGCTATTTTTTGCAAAAGCTGTGAAAGCCGGTACCGGGGCCATGGCCATTGACCGTATTTTTTCAGGCTTTTTTCGTCAATATCTACAATTAATAGTGCATCGGATGCAGATGCTTTTTTCGAAAAAGCCATGATGGTATCTGTTGATCTGTTGTTGATGAATCTTATAAAGCGGGGTTGAATCAGGTAGGCTGCAATAAAAAACAAACTTAAGACAAGGCCTGTAATAAGAATCGTTCTGCTAAGCCCAATTGACCGGTTATTTGAATCATATCCCTTAATATTGTAAGCCACTACCTTACTATAACCTCTACCCTGCGGTTTCCGGGTTCGCTTACATTGTCTTCGGTTTTTATCAACGGGTTTTCTTTTCCGTGAGAAGTTGTGTTAATATTGTTTGCTTCCACGCCCTGATCGATAAGCAGATCTTTTACGGAATCGGCCCTTTTTCTTGAAAGGGCCATATTGTAATCCTTGCTTCCGAGGGTATCGGTATGTCCCACCACTGTGATATCTGTTGAGTTACGTTCCTGTATGCTTTTGATTATATCAGGGATGAGTTTGTTTGAATCCGGTGTAAGAAGAGTATCTTTTTTAAAATATAAAATAAAGTGAAAAGGTTGTTTCGGTTGAATGGAGAGGGCTTCTGAAAACAGCGTATCAATGGTTTTTTGTTCCAGTTTTATGGGAGGAGCAGGGATTTTGTTTGAATCAGTGATGGTTGTTGCATGGTTGGGAGAGTCGATTGAAACACTTCCTGCCTGATTTGAGACGGTAACGATTCCGGTCTTTCCATCGGTATCAGGGACCAGAACAACCATATCCATCTTTTTAACACAACCGCTTAGATGAAAAACCAGGGCCAAAAGAAGCGCAATACATAACCGATAATACATATTCCTCGTCCTCCTTGAAGAAATCATTGCATTAGTCGTTCGTAATCGTTTAAAAGAACGGCAGCGAAGCAGAAGTTGCTACCCCCCTAATCCGTATTATCTACCCTGACCAGAAAATGTGTTCCTCTTATTCCGACAGTAGCATGGGGCATCTCGAAATGAACCATATCGGGCGCGAGTTTGGCAATCTGCCCGGACAAAAAAGATGCAGTTCCTTGAAAAAATCTGGCTATAAAAGAGAGCTTTTTTTCACTGGGCTGAAAAATAAAGTTCTCAATTACAATCCTGCTGTTTGATCCCATAGATATGATAGTGTCATCATCAAAAATAAGACCGACTTTACCATCTTTTCCAGTCGAAACGAGATCGCCGTTTTTAAGCTTCATGTTCGGTTCTGCCTTAATGGTTTTGTCAGTCCTGACAATAACAACATCACCGGCAAGTGTTTTCACTATACCAATTTGGCCGGAACTTGCAGCCTCACATACCGGACTGAATGCAGAAACAAAAGATGAGAACAAAACGATCAAAAAAAGTGCTTTCATACGCTGTTCCTTTTGATTTCCGGTAAAATATTTTATAGTACCTTCAAGCACAGGGCAATGATTGCTTTAATGTTAACGCTTTGTTATTTAATAGAGAAAGTATAAACAGAACAAACTTGTGTGTCAAGGAAATTTCGGCTGTGAAATATTCGTGGGAACAATACCTGCAACTTTATTCAGATGGAAGCCAGATACAAAAATTCTTTTATCGAAGCCGAATTAATTTACTGGAAATAACAACTTAATATCCATTGATAATATTAAACAGACTGTTTCGGCTTCATTGATTAAAATAATAAGTTTTTTAAGGCATAAAATCACTTTTAATGCGATCATCAACTTTGAGTTTGTTCAAACTCCAGCTGTAGGGACCGTATTAAATCTTTTACAGAAACTATTTCATTTATTCTGTATGCATTGGCGCCGGCAAAGGCAAAGCCGCTTTTAAATTTCCCCTTTTTGGCTCCTGCAAGTGCCAATGCAATACAATAAGGGCTGTTTTCAATATCGCATGTTTTGATACAATGGTAGGGGCATCTGAAAGGTTTTTTAATGCCGTTTTCTACATCATCTAAAAATTTGTTATGAAGGGCACGGCCTGGAAGTCCAACAGGACTGTTGATTATTATCAGATCTTCTTCTTTTGCGTCCAGGTATGCTTTTTTAAATTCAAAGGCAGCATCGCACTCAAATGTTGCTACAAACCGGGTTCCCATTTGGACACCGGCAGCACCCAGATTTAGCATTTTACGGATATCCTCACCAGTATAAATGCCGCCTGCTGCTATCACCGGAATAATTGTATCATGTTTAACTGCTATATCACTAACAGTGTCAATTACTTCTTTGACCAATTTTTCGAGTGTAAATTCAGGATCATTTATCTGTTCTTTTTTAAATCCCAGATGGCCTCCGGCTTTAGGTCCTTCCACAACAAAGGCATCGGGAAGACGATTGTATTTTGATAGCCATTTCTGGCATAAAATCTTGGCAGCGCGTGCAGAAGAAACAATCGGCACAAGTTTTGTTTTTGCACCTTCAACGAGGTATCCGGGAAGATCCAGGGGAAGGCCTGCGCCTGAAATAATTATATCAACTGCTTCTTCCACGGATGCTTTAACAAGTTCGGCATAGTGGGTTAATGCCACCATAATATTAACGCCGATTATCCCTTTGGTCATTGTTCTTGCTTTTCTTATCTCCCGTTTAAGCGCTCTGATGTTGGCTGCTACCGGGTTAGCAGAAACGTCCGGCTCATCAATACCTATCATGGCAGTAGCAATTATTCCGATTCCTCCTTCATTAGCCACAGCAGAAGCAAGACCGGACATGGAAATACCAACTCCCATGCCCCCTTGTATTATCGGAACACTGCTTACAAGATCACCAATTTTCAGTGAAGTAAAACTCATATTAAATAAAAACTCCTTAGCGATTTATTATTATAGACACTTATATAAAGCCACTTTTGCATGATAGGTGCTAAAGTTTAACAACATTCTTGTATCAGACTTAAATTCATCCAAAATTTCACGTCCCATATATTAAGCTCTAAACTGTGCGCTTTTTTGGGAATGCTTTAAATGTTTGGACAAACTGGCATTATCCTAAATTTAACCATATTTATATAGGGAAATAAAGGTTGAGTTGCAAAACATTTCAACTATTTTACAATAGTTTTACAATTGAGAAATTTATAAAAATTGTATCAAGACAGATTTATTTAAATGCCTCCTTTGGGGGATTGAAATAACCGTGTTTCAAAAGCGGGAAGTCTTTTTTTATCTGAGAAAGCATTTTCCTCATTCCAACCGGAGCGTTTATAGAGATAAATTCAGACATAATTTTCCAGTACTTTAACGGATCAAAATTTAAATTTCTCCATTGTATGAAATTAACCGGGTGCTTTTTTAAAAAATCATAAAGAGCGGCTATCTCTTCCGGTGAATCGGTAAAGCCTGGACAATTAAGATAATTTATTGATACAAACTTATTTTTTTCAAGAGCCATATCTATGCTTTTAATTACATCCGAAAAGGAATATCCATTGGGGCGGAAATATGTATCATAACAGTTTTCTCTGACGCTGTTCATACTTATCCTGACACTATCTAAACCGGCATCAAAAAGATTTGTCAGAATTTTAGGCATGCTTGCGTTTGTATTCATATTTATGGTTCCGTCCTGTGTGCTTTTGCGTATCAGTCTTATTGCCGGTTCAATGACATGAGCTGCAAGCAAAGGGTCGCCTTCACAACCCTGTCCAAAACTTACAACACTTCTCTTAACTTTATTTATGTGTTCTGCAGCAATCTCTGAAATTTCTTCAGGTGTTGGAGTGAAAGAAATTCTATCCTGGCTGTTTTTGATATCACTGTTATTCTGAAGCGACAAGCAGCCAATGCAACGTGCGTTGCAACTAGTTGAACTTGGAAGGGGGGCTTCAAATCTTCTTAAAAAAAAGTTTTTAGCAGCAGGACATCCATATGTTAATGCGCAATTTTCAAGATGCATCCTTAACCTGTTATGCGGCATTTTAGATTTCATGCGCAAAATACCTGCTAATATTTTTTCATGCGGCATCAACCGTAAATCCTGCCTTCTTTCATTGTCAACCAGGATTACTGCCGTTCTGAAGCGGCCGTTGTGCCAACCAACTGCTCCATATGAAAATAAAGGCAGAGGTTTTGCACCTTTATTTTCCTTGTAGGCGCTTACATGTGAAATAACATAGCCAGGGGAATTAAAAACTGCCACAGGGAATATAGGTTCTCCGGGAGCGTATGGATTTTGTTTTACAGTTTCAAATTTTACTGTTTTAATGTTGAACAAGACAGGGTATCTGTCCGGCAAAAACATAATTTCACCGCCATAAGGCAGGTCGACAGTATTTTCTTTTGACAGTAAAGTGAAAGATGATGCAGACATCCCGACAGCGGCATATCCTTCAATTTCGAATATTTCACCCTTTTTGTCGGCAACAACAGCTGTTAAATAATTATTTTTTTTCTTTAGTATATTGATGCTCATGCCGAATACTATACACAAATAGTTTTCTGCCTGTAAAGAACAAGATTTGTTAAATGCATTATAAAAAAATATTAAATAGGTTTTACCGGTATTTATTATATAAAAGTTTATGCCGTGATGCTTTGCCGGTAATATTTCACAAAGTAACGAGTTGACATTTTTTATATATACATATAATAATAACAAGTAAATTTAATTATAATCTTTGTTTTAAACAGCAGGAAACATCAAGTTCTCATTCTAATTATAATGTTTTAATCATACAGGTGAGCTTATGAGAATTAAACTTCTTATTGCAGTTTCTTTTATTGTAGTTCTTGCTTTTGGTATAAATGCTTTTGGAGGCAGTGGAACCCGAAAGGATACTTTTACTTTTTCCGCTCCTGTGTATGAAGTGGAAGATCTTATTGCTGAATTGCAAAATGGCGGCAATATAGTACTTGTCTCCGGAAAGATAAGAAATTTAAGTCATCATTCTGTAAGAGGATATGTAATAATATATTTAAAAAATGATAAAGACAAAGTAGTTCGCTCAATAGAAGCCGATGTTAATGATAAAGCGTATATTAATCATGGAAAAACAGGAGGATTTGAAACTTCTGTTAACATTGGCAATATTCCTGATATCCAGAATGTTGTGGTAGAATTTATAGGCAAGTGAGAATAGTTAAACTGCCTGTATAAATAATCAGTGCATGTAAGAACTATACATGATGGCTGAAAGTGATATTTCGGCCAAATCTGATAAAAATAATTTCAAGATTTGTTTGGCAAAAGCATGAGAAACCCGTTTTGCTTAGCTTGCCAATCTAAAATTCCTCCAATCGGTTTGCCAAAGTTATATAACCGGGTATTTTTTTATAAGTTTCTTTAGAGATTTTTCTCCCTTTAATCCATACGAATAAACATTCGGTATGTATCTTTTTTCCTGTCATGTTTCGGATTCACACTTTGAGTATTCATTGGCAAGGATTTCAAGAAAACCGCTTATTCCACTTCCGTATAACAAGCTGCCGGTGTTGTATCTGCTAAATTCAGCCTGGCCTATAACTTTTAGCTATTTTAGAATAAAGGTTTTTATTGTAAGGTTATACAGTGCATGTTAATTAGAATGTGTTAGAGACAAAATGACCGATTCATGAATTGTTGATTATAATATATTTTCAAGCTTATATACCACTAAATAACTTTTATTAAGTTTTCTTAATACTACTTCCATTTTTATTGGAGTTTTTAATTGAAATCTAAAATGATTAAGGAGTTAAATTCTATGAAGTACAATTTCAGGCCTTGCGGCATGCCGCTATTGATCGGAAGTCTTCCTGTTGATGACCACCGTACGGCCATTAATATTGTTCTTGAACATACACCGGAAATACCTTTGTGGGTTCAGCTTCCTTGTCATAAGAATGAGGGAATGATATCCCAGTTTTTACCCGGGCTACCGGGTTTAACCGAAGAAGACGATAAAATTTTCATTAATACATCGGGAAGACATTTTGATGATAACCTGGTTGAATTCTATGAGGAATATATTTCTGTTATTGAAGGTAAAAAAGAGTTTGATGATTCAAGATTTGCTTTAAGTCCTGATGTTGCTAAAGGGTTTTTTGTTTTTATAGAGAAAATCATGGGACTTTCTGTAAAACCTGTAGCTGTAAAAGGCCAGATAACAGGTCCGTTAACACTGGCAACAAGTGTTAAAGATCAGGATGGCAAGGCTGTTTACTACAATGAGGATATGAGAGATGCAGTGGTAAAATTGGTTGCAATGAAAGCAAGATGGCAGGTTCGTCAGCTTGCAAAACTTGGTGTTCCCGTAATTATCTTCTTTGATGAACCTTCCTTTGCCGGGTTGGGATCATCGGCATTTATAGGTATTTCAATGCAGGAGATTGAAGGATTCTTAGAAGAAGTAATTGATGCTGTTCATCAGGAAGGTGCTTTGGCCGGAATACATGTATGTTCAAATGCCGACTGGTCTGTTCTGTTTGAATCTTCCGTCGACATAATAAGCTTTGATGCTTATTCATATTTTGATAAATTCATTCTTTATTCAGACCTTCTGAAAGATTATATTAATTCGGGGCGCCTGATAGCATGGGGCATAGTGCCGACATCGCAGGCCGAAGATATTGAAAAAGCAAGTGCTGAGTCGCTGGCTGAAAACTGGAAAAACAAAGTCGGTAAGCTTGAATCTTTGGGGTTTAAATTATCGGATATTCTGGCTCAATCTTTTATTACTCCAAGTTGCGGTACCGGTTCTTTAAGTCTTGACAATACAGCAAAAGTGCTTAATTTAGCAAAGCATGTTTCACAAATATTAAGAAAAGAAATATCTATAAAATTGTAAAAAGCATAAACCTTATGTGTGGTTTTTAAAACCCTTGAATTTTATCTTTTTACAAGGCTGTTATAATTTATTGAAAAGGATAAAAAATGATTAGTGATAAAAAAACTTTTTCAGGTGCGAAAAGCTATGTTTTAGATGAGGAGCTTGCCAAGATAGTTAATATATCTATGGCGCTTGAAATGCCTCTGCTTTTAAAAGGTGAACCTGGTACAGGTAAAACTATGCTTGCCCATGCTATCGCAGATACTCTCGGCATGCCTCTTATTACACTTAATGTGAAGTCCAGTATGAAGCTGATTGATGCCCTGTACCAATATGATACTCTTACACGCTTAAATGACAGCCGCTTTGGTGATTCAAAAAAAGATGTAAGCAATATTGAAGAATATATTAAAATGGGAAAAATCGGTCAGGCGTTTACAGCTGATCAGAGAACAATTTTGCTGATAGATGAGATAGATAAGGCGGACACTGATTTTCAGGACGATATGCTTGATGTTCTCGACCAGATGGAATTTGATATTATTGAAATCGATAAGACTATAAGCACTAAACACCGTCCCGTTATTATTATAACCTCAAATGCCAAGAAAGATCTTTCGGATCCGTTCCTTGGGCGGTGTAACTTCCACCATATAGCTTTTCCTGATCCCAAAATGATGAGAAAAATTATTAAAGTGCATTTTACTGATATTGACTCTGATCTTATGGAAAATACTGTAAATGTTTTTTACAGGCTTCGTGAATTGGAAAGTATTGAAAAACGACCAGCCACGAGAGAGCTAATAAATTGGATAAGGGCTTTAAAGTCTGATCCTGATTTTAAGCCAAAAGATCTTGTGAAAGGCGATATTCCATATCTTGGCATCCTGTTTAAAAAAAGCCCGGATTATGCAAGAGCAATCAATACGGTAAGCCGCAGAAGAATTATTTAAACAGGAATTTATCATGTTCATTGAATTTTTCTATAAATTGAAAGAGGTTGGTATTCCTGTAAGTCCGACATCCTTTCTAACGCTTCATAAGGCGTTAAGCAGGGGACTTGTGACTTCTTTGGATGATTTCTATACGACTTCCCGTGCAACTCTTGTGAAAAGTGAAAGATATTTCGACCTTTTTGATCAGGTTTTTGCCTATCATTTCGAAGGGGCTGAATTGCCTGATCTTACAGGGGTTGAGCTTGATGAGCTGGCAAGATCAATGCTCGAAGAATGGCTCAAGAATCCCAAGACTCTTGCTTCGGCTCTGGGTATTGATGAATCGGAGATATCGAAACTGACACCTGAGCAGCTGATCGAATATTTCAAGGAACGCCTTAAGGAACAGACTGAACGTCATGAAGGAGGAAGTAAGTGGATTGGAACAGGCGGAACTTCTCCTGTAGGGCATTCAGGACATCATCCGGGTGGTATGCGTGTAGGAGGAGTTTCCAGAAACAAGTCGGCTGTTAAGGTTGCCATGGAAAGAAGATATAAGGATTATTCTTTAAGTGGTCCGCTTTCTCAGGCAATGATTGGAGAGGCGCTTAAACGCTTAAGGCATATGATTCCTTCAGGGCCTAAAGACAGAGTGAATGTAGATAAAACAATTTATCAGACTATGAAAAATGCCGGCGAGATTGAGATTGTTTTCGACAGGATTCTGAAAGATAGGTTAAAAATCATTATAGCCATAGATAACGGCGGCTGGTCTATGGAGCCTTATGTGAATATAGTGCAGACTCTGTTTGATTATGCAAGGGCACAGTTTAAGGATATAAAAACATATTTTTTTCATAATACTATTTATGATACGATCTGGCTGGATACATCAAGATACAAAAGGCCTAAAAAAATTGATGAATTTGCAAAACTTGATTCTGAGACAAGATTGATTATTGTAGGGGATGCCAGTATGGCTCCATATGAGCTGATGGCCCGAAACGGCTCAATCCATATCGAAGAAAGAAGCGGGAAAGCAAGCATTGAGTGCCTTAAATTTCTTGCAAAAAATTTTCGTCATTCCATATGGCTCAATCCTATCCCGGCACACATGTGGGACTATACACAAACAATTTATGCTATAGGCAGTATTATTCCTATGTTTGAACTTTCCATTGACGGCTTGGAGAAAGCCGTAGCACATCTTATGGCAAAGTAGAAATATTGTTCGCATAGCCAAGGCCATCGGCTTTATCCTGACCTTTATATTAAACCGGTGAGTATTATTTTGGAGATATATTTATGGATATCAGACAGAAGATATGGCTGGAAAAAGACGGCCATGTTGTATTCGGCAAGGGGCGGGAAGAGTTGCTCCGGGCTATTGATGAATGCAAAAGCCTGAGTGCGGCAGTAAAAAAGGTAGGTATCTCATACCGGGGCGCCTGGGGACGGTTGAAAGCTTCGGAAGAACGCTTAAATATCAAACTTGTTGAGCCCTATGGTAAAGGGATGTGTCTCACAGCCAAAGGAAAAGCGCTTCTTGAAGAATATGATCAGATGGTAAAGGATATGGATTCAGTTCTTAACAAGTCAATTGCACGATTCAGGCAGATCGCGGAAAGTAAATAGAATACTTTTTTTGTAGTATAACAAACACAATCTATGGTAGTAATATGGATGGATTTAATGAACGGCTTCGTTATAAGTCTAACTGCTTATAACGAAGCCGTTCTGTTTTTAAAAAATGTAACAAACTTAATTGTAGAATTTAGCTTTAGTTTTTAAAAGGCGATTCTATCATTTCAAACGGGTCATAATGATGGCCGCGGCCCACTCTCAATGAACCCCATATTTCACCAATTGTTGCGTATTCCTTGCAGGCTTCCGTCATGGTTGGAACAAGATTGACGTTACCTTGCTTGTCTTCTGCAACAAGTTTCTGCAATAATTCTTTAACTGCATTGTTATTTCTCTTCTTTTTAATATCTCTTACTCTTTGCACCTGTTCTGCGGTGGAAGCTTTTGATACCTGATGAATGGGAACCTTAAATTCTTTTTCCGGAGGAAGCACCATATCGTTGATGCCTATTAATGTCATGTCTCCGCTTTCTATATCTTTCTGGCGTTTTAAAGCAACTTCGTCTATCATCGCTCTTATCCATCCGTCTTTGACGCCTTCTTCCAGGCCTCCCTTGTCAAGTATCTTCTGTAGAAGTTCCCATGATCTCTTTTCCACTTCGTTTGTCAGCCAATCAACATTAGTAAGACCCGGCAAGAGGATCAACTACATTGGGAATACCTGTTTCATAAGCAAGGATGTTTTGTGTGCACATCCCAAGCCATGTTGATTCTTCGGTAGGCAAACACAAAGGTTCGTCGTACAGAACCGGATCAATGGCGTTACATCCGCCGAGAGCTGCCGACATAAGCTGGTAAGCAACACGGGATATGTTGTTAAGAGGCTGCTGGGCTATAGCAGTAAGTCCAGATACACGGGCTGCAATGTAAAATTCTTGGAATGATATCTCTCCCTTGCAATTCTTGTCCAGATTCTTCTGGATGCCCTGAATTTGGCGATCTCTTCAAAAAAATCCATCCAGATAGTAAAAGTAAAAGGGACTCTGTTTGCAAATTCGTCAAAATTCAATCCGCGTTCAACAAGCTTGTCGGCAAAAGCAATAGTGGAAGCAAATCCCAAAGCTATTTCCATAACCCCGGGTGTTCCTTCTTCTGAGACATTATGTGCGCTTGTATGAAATGTTGCATAATTTTCAAATTTGCTCCATGATTAGCTCATGGAAAAAGATAGAATATCAAAACGATTTAAAATCCTTGAGCCAATACTCAATGAACGGTTACGCAGGCATTTTGCGGCAGCCGAAGCAATGTCAATTGGCCGCGGTGGGATAACACTCGTTGCCGAAGCCACAGGTGTCTCACGCAGAGCAATAACAGAGGGCTGCAAAGAGATAAAAAATATTGGCAAAGAAGCTTTTGAGTCAAAAATTATCCGTAAAAAAGGAGCCGGAAGAAAGAGAGCCGTTGAAAATCAGCCGTTGCTGCTAAAGGAACTTGAAAAGCTAATTGAGCCATATACGCGCGGGGATCCGGAATCACCTTTACGATGGACCTGTAAAAGTGTTCGAAAACTCTCGAAGGAATTAATAAAAAGGGGATTTGAGGCCAGTCACAATTTGGTAGCAGTACTTCTAAAGGACGCGGGCTACAGTCTTCAATCCAATCAAAAAAGTTTGGAGGGCAGTAGCCATCCGGACAGGAATCGTCAGTTCGAGCATATTAACACTAAGGTCATAGAATTTCAGAAGGATGGACAC
>NZ_JBAMMY010000231.1:0-1027 GCF_051233685.1 Desulfobacterium sp. N47 | reverse complement strand
AGGCAAGAAATTAAAAACTATTTTGAATTATATAACTATGAACGGCCGCATCAAAAACTTGACAAAAAAACACCGGATATGGTCTACTGGGAAACATTTCCCAGGAAAGAGGCAGCAGCTTGAATAAGCAGTTTATCACTTTAAAAAAGCATTTTGCTGTTCAAACAATCCCGACCACCGCTGGAAAGAATGACCGCGTCTGCCGGAACGCGGGCACCTTCATTCAAAATCAGAATATCCCCCCGAACAACCTCGCGACCAGCAATTCGTTTTTGCTTTCCTTCCCGGATAGCCCGGGCACGCGGGCTGGAAATATCTCGCAGTGCTTCCAGCGCCCGTTCGGTTTTTCTTTCCTGATAAAGCGTGATCCCGATGACGACAAAGACGAAACCAAGCAGCATTAAAGCTTCTCCCATATCACCTAAGAAAAAGTAGAGAGTTCCGCATGCCACCAGCATCAAAAACATCGATTCACGCGCTACTTCGAAGGCAATAGACCAAAAACTGCGCTTTTTGCCGGAAGGCAATTCATTGGGCCCTTCTTCCTTAAACCTCTATGCTGCATCTTGTTCAGAAAGACCTTTGATACCGTTGATCTCAAAATTTTTTGCCATTTATTTTTTTACCGTTTAATCAAATAAATCAAAAAGGAAGCTCTTTTTCTTCTTATAATGGCCATCATAATGTTTATCTCCATGATGCTTGCCATGATGTTCGTCATGATGTTCATAATCACTTTGCCGGTATTGCACTTGAGGGATTTCTGAAACCGAGCGCTCAATGATCTTGTCCAATTCTCCCCGGTCGAGCCAAATCCCACGGCAATCAGGGCAATAGTCGATTTCAATCCCTTGCCTGTTATTAATCAAAAGTTTAACATTGCATACTCAGTAGTGTCCGGTTAAGTTTTTGCATGTTATATGGGATAAAAAAATTATAAAAATGTTTATTTTTTGCTTGACAAAGCAGATAAAAAATTTTTGTCGCCTTGTTATAAATTATAATTATAACAAGGAGTTAAGACAAA
>NZ_JBAMMY010000230.1:0-2064 GCF_051233685.1 Desulfobacterium sp. N47 | reverse complement strand
TTGTCTTAACTCCTTGTTATAATTATAATTTATAACAAGGCGACAAAAATTTTTTATCTGCTTTGTCAAGCAAAAAATAAACATTTTTATAATTTTTTTATCCCATATAACATGCAAAAACTTAACCGGACACTACTGGCTATTTCTTCATCAATTTCAGCCATCACGACGTACGATGCGAGGTTCTCAAACAAGGCTGTGAGGCTTATGATACCTCCACCGGCAAACGGTTCAATCAAGATTCCAGGTTTGGGGTAATGATTTGTAATCCAGTTTCGGAATACCGGAACAAACCATGTTTTCCCGCCTGGATAGCGGAAGGGGCTTCTTTGCGGGACAGAGGCAACATTAACCGGTTTGGGGGATAATGCTATGTCCTCTTGTAATTCAGGAAATAATGATTGTTGTTTGGGTGACCTCATTTCAAAATGGCCTTTCGATTGTTTTATTTATCGGAGGAGATTCAAGTTGGTCATCAAGTTTTTCCTGAAGCAATTTCATGAAGTTGTCGAGGCTACCCGGTATTGGAGTAGTAATCGAAATCAACGCCGGAGTAAATTCTGTAAACACCTCTTCAGTTTTTATAAGTTGATACCTATTCTGATCACCCTCTTTTGACATTTTGAGATCATAGATTAGCCATACGATATCGGCTTTGGATTTATCAACTTTTGTCAAGGGGGGCAGTGTATCAAAAAAACACTTGTTCAATGCGACAGCTATTTTCTTTTGCCATGAATGAAGGATTCCTCCTTTGAACAGTAATTGGGGAGCCAGTCGCTTGCGGGAAGATGAAAGATAGTCCGGGCGTGGAAAGTTAGGCTGAGTTGACCAATCCATATGTCCGCGATTTTTAGGATCTTTCATGTAGTACTCAAATGGGTCGCGAACATTTCCGGAAATGTAAACCGCCTGTATTTCAAGAGCCCCGAAGTCGAGTATTTTCCCATTGCTGTCGTATGCGACAAGAACAATGTCAATATTGCCGGCCGACTTTCCATTAGCATCATTCAGACGGACTTCCGTAAGTGAACTCCACGCAATGCCATCACCAAAGAAAAAAGAAGCAGCATCATCGGTTATAAGCCAATTTTCTCTGAACCAGGACAGGTTATAGCCGGGGAATCATTGTGGAACACACTGCAAACACCAAGAGGGTTTTTTGCTTTGTCTTTGGTGCAATTGGGAACTTTGTTATTGAATGGACAAAGCCGATTTGAACGGTACCTGACTGCTTTTTCAGATTGATCATCTATAAGATGTCCAAAGACCTCAGCAAGTGGTTGTATGTGTTTCGTCATTTATATTCGGGTCTTTCGTTTCGTTTTTGAGTGACCATTTGGGCAACAGCTCCTCAAGGGTTGACCCAATGCCTTGCGTCGCTCCCTTTTAACGATATAAATGCTCGATCGTTTCAACTGTGTCTTTAATGGTTTTTAAAGCTAATCCCCGAACACTAAAATCCATAGTGTCCTTTATATGTAAAACGCTATTACCCCTCTTTTTAATTTCAATTGCCAATTCTTTGGAATTGTTAGAAAGCCCTATCGACTTTTTTATAAACTCTTCCGATTCCTCTTTACTACGAGGTGTTTTAGTTTCATAGGTAAATCTGATAAATTCCTGCTCAATTTTTTTAAATTCCCTGACTTTTTCCAAGAAATAAAGATCAGATTTTCTCAAAATTTACCCCTCCTTCTTGCCGAACCCTTACCCAACCTAATCAATTGTTGGAGTTTCAAATAGCTTTACCAACTCCGCCTCTGGCGGCAGAAGAGTAAGATCGTTATAAGGTTTTTCCGGATCAAAACTCATGAACCTGGCTCCTGATAGTCAAATATTTCATATCGCATAAAACATCGGTGTTATTAATTCCCTCAGGCTTTTGTATAGATGATGTGAAATAACTTTAAATGTAAAGGGCTATAATGGACCCCGAAATTTGAACTGATGGTTAAGCTGCTTTTTCTGTGATATTGACTCCATTATAAAGGAGACAGAATGAGAAAGCAATATCCAGGGAATTTTAAAGCAAAGGTTGCATTGGAAGCCATCAGGTCAGAG
>NZ_JBAMMY010000229.1:0-3698 GCF_051233685.1 Desulfobacterium sp. N47 | reverse complement strand
TTGTCTTAACTCCTTGTTATAATTATAATTTATAACAAGGCGACAAAAATTTTTTATCTGCTTTGTCAAGCAAAAAATAAACATTTTTATAATTTTTTTATCCCATATAACATGCAAAAACTTAACCGGACACTACTGGCTCTTATTGGAAATGATGGAATAAAAAAACAGGTGGATATTAAGAGAGTAAAACCATATAATCCATTATAATCAAACAACTTTGGAGGATACGATCATGTCAGTTCTTTTCTCAAAAACCGTTCCTGGACTTCTGGGATTACAGAATCATCTGGTTATGTCTCCGATGACGCGCAGCCGTGCCACCGACAATATTCCAAACGCTATTATGGCGCAGTACTATTCACAACGCGCCACTGCCGGACTCATCATTACCGAGGGAACATCACCCTCACCAAATGGGTTGGGTTATCCGCGAATACCGGGAATATTTTCTTCGGCACAGGTTGAGGGATGGAAACTCATAACCGATGCAGTACACGCCAATGGTGCTAAAATTTTTGTCCAGATTATGCACTGCGGACGAATTGCCCATCCGCTGAATTTGCCTCCGGAAGCACGCATACTGGCGCCTTCCGCTGTGGCGGCAGCAGGTGAGATGTTCACGGATGCCGAGGGCAATAAGCCGCTTCCTTTGCCGCAGGCAATGACTGATGCTGATATTAAAATTACTGTCGCTGAATTTGTTCAGGCCGCAAAAAATGCTGTTACAGCCGGGTTTGACGGCATCGAGCTTCATGGCGCGAATGGTTATCTGCTTGAACAGTTTATCCGTCCGAACTCTAATCTGCGCTCAGATATTTATGGCGGTTCGATTGAAAACCGTGCACGTTTTGTGACAGAAGTGGCTGAAGCAGTAATTGGCGCTATTGGTAAAGACAAGGTTGGAATCAGGCTTTCACCATTTGGTGTTTTCAATGATATGCCGTTGTACGACAAAATGGAGCAAGACTACACTTATCTTGCACAACAGCTCAACAATCTCGGGCTGGTTTATATCCATCTTGTGGATCACTCGCACATGGGTGCTCCGCCGGTTCCGGATACTATTAAAGCAACATTTCGCAAGCTGTTCAATCATACTCTGATTCTTTCCGGAGGTTACGATGCCAGGAGATCTGAAATCGATCTGGCTGAGGGTAAATGCGATCTCATCGCCGTTGGTCGGCCTTTCCTTGCCAATCCCGATCTGGTAACCCGATGGAAAACCGGCTCGGAACTGAATCCGCCTGATATGGCTACGTTTTATACACCTGGTTCCAGGGGCTATACCGACTATCCGGTATTGAAGAAATAGAAAAGAGAGGAAGAAAACCGGCATTAATTTTGACCGCCTTTAGTAAAGACAGGTAATTAAACATATTTATGCAGTCTAAGAAAACATTCGCTTCAGTAAATTATGCTATATGCAACCCCGGAATCTGCAATCCGGACAAGGGGCTTTGTGAGTGCGTGCCGGCATGCACTCACAAAGTGATTAAACAGATCGACGGGGCTTTCGAACAACCCATGATATTTCAGGATATGTGCATGGGATGCTGGGATTGCATTGAAGCCTGCCCATTAGATGCCGTTTTCGTCAAACATGTCACCTGATAAATTACATTCCCTTATTTGGCAGGTATGTTGTCAGGAAGTTTCTTTTGCATGGATTCAAAAACTGCCTTGCTTATTAATCCTTTATCGAAGCATTCTTTAAGCATACTGCCTATAATTTCCTTTTGCTTGGATTCATAAACGGCTTCGCTCATTTTGCCTTGGTTATAACTTCCTTTAAGCCTGCTTAGGTTTTCTTCAAGATTAAGATCTGTTTTCATTGTTGTTCCAACATAAGCGGCCGGAGCAGCCTTTTCCTGATTTAAAGGAAGTCCTGAAAGTGTCATGGCCGGCTAAGGCCAGATCGGAAAGATTATATCCCTGCGGGTCAAGCTCTAAAGTTCCATGACTGTTTATTCCCAAAAATGTGGTCACATAGGTAAGTTTGATGGATTTTTTTAATAGTTGAATGTGTTTTACTTCTGTCCATTTGAAGATTTGTTTTGTTCTTGTTACTAAAGGATGAGCAAGAGTTTCTTTCGGCACATCCATTAAAAAATTATCTTTATCAACAATTGATCGGGTTTTATACGTGTTGCTGGTACATGTTTTTATTATTTCTGCAGCCTGATCTTTAGTCATTTTTCCATAGTATTTGCTTTCGGCAATGAGCTTCAAAGGATCAGGCGAAGATGCGGTATCTCCGTACGCAAAATTTCCCATGAGAAATATGAGCATAAACACGGTTAAACATTTGATTGCACTTAATTGTTTCATAAAATAATTTCCTTTATAGGTTTAAATCGTTGTACTCCTGACCATCCTTTATTTATTCCTCGCTTTGGGTCTGGTATCGTCAATATTGCAATCCGCATCTTTCACAAACGCACATATCCCATAGCGCTTTTTCCCCATGCTTAACAAAATACCGGATATTATAGAGAGCGTTTCCGCATCTTTTACATATTAGCGGAGAAATAGTCATATTAATTCTCGTACATTTTTTTACTGTCCACGCTTTGGCCTCCGCACTATCTTGTGCCGGGCCGCTGATAGTTGTAAAGTCCTGCATATGCATCCTCACACAATAAATTAGAATAAGCTGCAATCCCCAACGTTATTCTGACAAACGCTATAAATCCGCTTTTTCCTTATTTGTCATTATTTGATTTTAGGATCAATACTTTTTATCAAAACATTATTTTAACAATCGCTATAAAATTTATTTCCTCTCATGGCATAGTAACTCCGCCATCAACCGATATAGTCTGACCTGTAATAAAAGAGCCTTCATCCGAAGCTAACAGTACGGCTATGCCGATATAATCTTTTACCGAAGCAGTCCGTCGCAAAGGGGTTACATTCACTATAGATTGAATCATTTGTTTCGGATAATCGGCTGCCAGGATCATCTCGGTATCGGTTGTTCCCACAGGCAATAGCGTTTACATTAATTCCCATCGGACTTAGTTCTGCAGCCATGGACCGTGTCATTGCAAGCATTGCGCCCTTGGTTCCGGCATATTCCGTACTTAGTGGTACACCCACTCTTGCCTGGGCAGAACATATTCCAATAATCTTTCCGTATTTTCTCTTAACCATTTCTCTTGCTACAAACTGAGTGCAGAAAAATACTCCTTTCTGATTTACAGCTACTACCTTGTCAAATGTTTCTTCATTTTTTTCAAGAAATGGGATTGGCGAACCGCTGATACCGGCATTGTTTACCAGTATATCAATCTTTCCGAACTTTTTTATGGCTTTATCCACCATATCTTTGATGTCCGAAAGTACTGAAATATCAGATTTCAAAGCAAGCACTTCAACACCAACATTCTTAATATCCTGTTCAGCGGTTTTAAGCCTTTCTTCATTACGTGCAGTAATTACGATGTCAGCACCTTCTTTTGCCATACCAAGTGCGATAGCTTTACCGATTCCTGCGCTACCGCCTGTTATAATTGCAACTTTATCTTTTAATTTCATAAGTAATCTCCTGCAAGATCCCTCTGTGCCAATATAAGTGAGACACTTTCCCCCAAATAGTTTAATGTAGGGCGGGAAGGAGAAAAGTAGATGGAAAAGAAGGAAATCAAGGTTATGAACCTTAAGCCAAAAGTTGTGGAAATGGAAGGAGCCCGCAG
>NZ_JBAMMY010000227.1:0-10784 GCF_051233685.1 Desulfobacterium sp. N47 | reverse complement strand
AAGAATGCAATTAAGTTTTTGAAGGAAAGAGCAGTATTTCGGATAAAATCTTTGGTTGAAGATATTCAGATTTTACAAATAAATTAGCTCATTATATGAATATTTGCAAGTACTTTTTCTTAATTCAACGGCATTGACTATTATCTTTTTGCGGAGGGAAATAATGAAGAGGATTACATGGCCGCTTATAATTGCCCTGATGGTCGCCTTTTCCGGATGTGCATATGTTAACGTCAGGACTCCTTATGATACTGATCTTAATAAGACAGTTCTCGGAAATAAAGTTGGAGAAGCAAGTATTCATTCAATTTTATGGCTGGTGGCCTGGGGTGATGCGAGTACGGCGGCTGCGGCCCGAAACGGTAATATATCCGTGATCAATCATATGGACCAGCAATCCGTCAGTATCCTTTTGGGGCTTTATTGCAGTAATACGACAATCGTCTATGGTGATTAAACGGTAATCCGGAAGAAAGGATATCCCATTCATGAAAGGCATTCGTTTTTACATTGCAATACTGTTGATCGCCCCGGCATTGACGGCATGTATGCACCCGCTTCCAAGAGGTATTATTTATACGCATATTACTACCCCTCTGGATATAAATGCAGACAAAACGCCCATAGGGCCTGCCGCAAGTGCGGATGGCAATATAAAACACATTCATTATTATATGGATATAAAATGGCACAGCAACGCCATAGGAGACATTGCCAAACAAAGCGGCTTGAATGAAATATATTTTGCCGATATAGAGACATTAAGCATTTTAGGTCTCTGGAACCAGTACACCGTTCATGTTTATGGAAAATGAAATAAAAAGCTGAATAAGAAGCCATCTTATTATCATCTCATCTTATTTCAGGAACAGGCCTCATATCTTCCGGGCATTGCCGCAGGAAATACTGATCAGTCATTCCTGCTATAAAATCTCTTACTATTTCTTCTTTCTTATGATTATCGGTATAATCTTTCGACATATCCTTTAAAAAGCTGGTAGAAATTGCAGACTGTCTGTTTTCTTTTTCTATATCAAAAATATATTTTTCAAAAAGCACCCTGAAAAGTTTTTTTATAAGGCTCATATGCTTTTTAATTTCAGGATTAAGATAAATCCTTTCCATATTGAATGCTTTTATTTTCTTTAATGCTTGCGAAACCTCGGGGCTGAATGCAATACTTATATTCTGGAAACTGTTTTTAATAACATCTGTAACAAGATTGTATGTTATTGTTCCATTGGTGTTGCCAAGTATTTCAACGCATTCACCAGGAAGATCTTCTCTTTTTATAATATTTAATCTTATTGCATCTTCTATATCGCGCCCGATATAGCTTATGGTATCTGCTATTCGAACCACACAGCCTTCAAGTGTCATAGGCATCAGCTTTGTAGCAGGATTATTTTTCTTGATTGCAATTTCCTGCTCCAGCTTATCAAAATCTTTCATCCTTTGAGGTGAAAGGCTTTGATTGTGAATCTCACCGTCATGGCACAAAATTCCATCAAGTGTCTGGAGCGAAAGATTCCACCCTTTTCCTTTTCGCTCTACTTTGTCAAGAAACTGGACGCTTTGAACATTATGCAAAAAATGCCCTATTTCTCTTTCCATGCAAAGTTCCGACAGAAACTTTTCACCGTCATGCCCGAAGGGGGTATGACCTATATCATGGCCTAAAGATATTGCTTCTATTAAATCCTCATTTAATCCCAGGAACCGGCCTATGGTCCTTGCAATCTTTGACACTAACTGAACGTGAAGAACTCTGTGTGTTATATGATCATTTTCTATAAGGTAAAATACCTGGGTTTTGTCGATGTAGCGTGTATAGGCAAGCGAATGTAGTATCCTGTCGGCATCTGTAGCAAAATCCTGTCTGTAACTAAGATCTCTTCCCTCTTCATATCCCCGCCGAAGACATTTTGAGCTTAATACTGCAAGAGGAGAAAGATAATCTTCTTCTCTTTTGTTTAAGGCCATTTTTATTAAATCAAGAGTGTCTTCACCATTTTTCGCCATTTTAGATTATCTTCTCCATCCCGATTTGATAATTGCGGTCTGTACTAAAAACATTGCTTTTTCTATACCTTTTACTCCGGAGGCTTCAGCACAAAAACAGAGGAAGACACAGGTTCATCAGCCCAGTACCTGTTAATATCAAGCTTAAAATAATTGCCGGGTTCATCTGAAATGATAAGCTTTGATGGAATATGATATTCTTTAACAAGCATTTCATCATTTAAAAAAACACGGTAAAGCAAATCTCCGGAATCAAACATATCAATCTGCATAACATTCTTACCGTCATTATCAAAATATATTTTTTCGACTAGTTCTGCAGCTTTATTCTTTAAAACAAGAACAATCCCTTTGCCTTCAATTTCTTCTGCTGATGCAGTATCGAAAGCGCAGACAGGCGAGCGCCCGGATAGAAATAAAATAATATCTTTTATCTTTATCGGAATGGAAATAAATCGTTTAAGGTCGGCATTATCAGAGCGTTTTTTATGAAATACTTTTTCCGTATGTGAAGCAAAATAAACATATTTTCCGTCAGTTGCAATGCCTGCTATGGGTTGTCCCAAAATTCCACGGACAGCTATGTAAATTTTATCATTATTTTCAGCTACCCATGCAATATCAGCTGAAATCACTTCTGAATTTTTATTCGACAGGTTCATACGCCCTGTTCCTTTAAACGTCTTTATTTCACGGTTCTTATTGTAAAGTGCAACCAAAAGACGATTTGCTTCGGGAGTAATAAGAGAAGGTTCGTCATGTCCTGTGCTTTTATTAAAAATCAAACCCGAAAGACCGGCACATGACGAAAAAACAAGCATAATAAACAGCAAAAAAAAACAACAAAAGACTTTCTTCATATTTTTCAAAGCCCTTTGCCTGAAATCTCCTGAATTTTTTTTATCAATACTTCCTTATCTTCTTTTCTGAACTTAAGCGAACGCTTGTATGTTTCCAAAGCATTTTTGGTATCATTGTTTTTCTGGTAAGCATCCCCAAGATGTTCAAGAACAACGGAGTCTTCCGGAACAAGATCTACGGCTTTTTTCAGAATATCCACAGCCTTGGGATAAAGACCTTTCTTGAAATAAACCCATCCCAAACTATCGGTTATATATCCGTCACCCGGTTTGTATTTCAGTGCTTCTAAAATAAGTTGTTCAGCTTCATTGAGATTTTCTCCCATATCAGCATATGTATAACCGAGATAATTCAAGGCATCAGCATTTTTAGGATCAATCTTAATAACAATTTTCATCTGTTCAATAGACTTATCTTTCTTCCCCCATTTATCGTAAATAACTCCAAGGCGGAAATGAAACATCGGATCATTCTGATCCTTTTCTATAGCTGATAGCAGTGCTTTTTCCGCTTTTTCATAGTCATTAAGATCTTCATAAAACAAACTGAGAAAATATTTAAAATTAGGATTTGCCGGATCTTTTGCTATAACATCTTTAATAAAGGAAATAGCTTCCTTGCTCATACCTTTGCTCTGGTAAATAAGCGAAGTTCTGAAAACCGCATCGAAATAAAACTTTGAATCGGTTTTAACCTTACGAAATTCTTCGAGAGCGCTATCATCATTTTTTATTGCCAAAAAGGAAAGGCCGCTAAGATAATGCAGATCGTAATTTTCAGGGGCGCCTTTTTGCATATCTCTAAGAATTATTATAGCATCATCATAATTATGCGGATTGAGATAAAACTGAATCAGATTAAGTACAACATCAAAATTTGTAAGGCTCCTTTCACCAAGATTCATTAAAATTTTTTCGCCTTTTTTATTCATGTTGTTCTTTTTATAAAACAGACCAAGATCAAGGGCCGCCCTTATGTTATCAGGGCTGTTTTTTACCATTTCCTCTAATAGTTGAATTGTTTTTTCCTTTTCGCCCCTTAGCTTATATATATTTATAAGCTCAAAGTTCAGCTCATCAGTATTAGGCTTTAACTTAATCGCTTTTTTTAAATTCTTTTCTGCTTCCGCCAAGTTGCCCTTTTCTCCATAAATCTTGCCAAGATAGAAATAACCAAGATAGTAATCAGGAAAATTATTCACTAGCTGTTCAAAGAGTTCAATAGCCTTATCATACTCCCTTTCATCAATATAAATACTGCCGAGCAACAAATATATGTTCTTTTCTTTGGGTTTTCCCTCCACAATCTTTTCATATATTTTTTTGGCGTCATCAATTTTATTAAGAGAGTGCTTTATCTTTCCAAACAGTATGAGAGCGCCTATGTTTTCCGGTTCTTTTTTAAGTACATCTTCTACTATTGCTAAGGCTTTATTGTTTTCTTTCTGCTGAATGTATAAATTAACCAGCTCCCCTTTTAAAAAAAGCGACTCCGGATCAAGCTTGAGCGCTTTTTCCATATATATTACTGCTTTTTTGGTATCACCCTTATTTTTTAATATTTGTGATTCTGTAAAAAAATAATACTTGTTTTCAGGAACATAATTATCGCTTTTGATTTTTGCTTTTGAGAATGAATTCATAAACGGGAAAGAACATCCTGAAAAAACCATCAGAAGGAAAATTATAGTAATGAATTTTGTAAAATTATTTGTCATTTAAAATGATTCCTTGCTGCCACTTCCAAGCCACAAACCGTGAGGCCGATTAATTATGCTGTAAAGCCAGGCTGATTTTATAATTTTTTTATGTCAGGTATGAGATCAGATCCGGAAGCTCTTCTTTAATAAACTCTCTCATTTTAGTAATTATATTTTTCTCAAGCTGACGAACACGCTCTCTTGATATACCGTAGCGGTCACCTATTTCCTGAAGAGTAACAGGATTGTCTGAAAATATCCTGAGATCAAATATTTCATTTTCTCTTTTCGTCATCAGTTTACGGAATTCATCTATTTTGCTGTATATCAGGTTATCCATCTGCTTTTTAGCAACCTGTTCTTCGGCAGAATCGGAATCATAGCTGATAAATTCAATTTTTTCAGAATCCGAATCATCCGATAACGGGGTATTAAGGGAAACATCCCACCCGTCAAGTCTTTGATCCATATCAACAATTTCCTTCTCGGTAACTCCCAGTCTTTCGGATAAAAGCTTGGGCTTTGGATCAAATCCCTGATCAATGAGATCCTGTTTCTCCTTTTTAAGCTTGAAAAACAGCTTTCTCTGGCCCTGGGTAGTTCCTATTTTCACCAGCCGCCAGTTATCCATTATAAATTTCAATATGTACGCTTTAATCCAGAATGAAGCATAATATGAAAATTTCACGTTTTTATAAGGATCAAATTTTCTTACAGCCTGCATGAGACCAATATTGCCCTCCTGTATAAGATCCAGAAGATTTTGCATCCAAATCCTCTGAAATTCAAGAGCTATTTTTACAACCAGCCTGAGATTTGATGTAACAATTTCATATGCCGCATCTTTATCATCATGATCAAAAACTTTTACTGCAAGAGCGTACTCTCTTTCCCTCGACAGAAGATTATGGTTGCTTACTTCCATCATATAACGCTGTAAAGGATCATATTTTACTATAGCTTTTTGTGAACTCCGGTCTTTTTTTTTATTTTCATTTGTCATTTATAAAAATACCTTTTATAGAATAGTAATATTTTCAATTGGTCCGTTGAAACATTTGTTATGATATAATAATTTCCGGCTCATTAACGTCTTATATATACTTTGCATCGGTATCATTTTTTTATAGACATATAAAAATTGGTATGATAACAGTGCAAACCATGCGCCTGTAGCTCAGCTGGATAGAGCAACGGACTTCTAATCCGTAGGTCACAGGTTCGAATCCTGTCAGGCGCGCCATCCTTTGCCCTTGTTTATTATTTTTTGATACGTCCTTGTTTATTTTATTAATATTTTATCATGATTTCATAATTATGCAATCTGCAATTAATCTAATTAATCTTGGGAGCTAACGGAGTTCAAACATGGCCTTTTCATATGGCGAAGGTAATGAAGCCAGAACTTCCCTTTCAGAAATCAACATACTCTCTAAGGACCAGAAACTAAACAACCTTTTAACATCAGTTATTTCCGAGGTTAAACATTACGCTGAAGAACAAATTGCGCATATCAAACAAGACGCAAAAATTGGTCTTGCTTTATCAAGTGAAAAAAATATTGATAAACTTCTTGAGATGATAGTTGCTGACGCAAGAAAGATGACAAATGCTGATGCAGGTACGCTTTATATCATTGATAAAGAAAATAAAAATCTTTGTTTTAAAATTTTGCAAAATGACACTTTAGATATCAGGATGGGCGGAACAAGCGGTGTTAAAATTGATCTTCCGAACGTCCCTCTTTTTATGGATGGAAAACAAAACCACTCAAACGTATCATCGCATGTGGCAATAACAGGTAAAATTGTAAATATACCTGATGTGTATGAAGCCGAAGGTTTTGATTTCACAGGGCCTATGAAATACGACGCATCTACCGGCTATCGCTCAAAATCCATGCTTGTCATACCCTTAAGAAACCATGAAAATGACATCATTGGTGTTTTGCAGCTTCTGAATTCAAAGAATCCGCAGACAGGAGAAGCAATAGCATTTCCGGAAGAATATATTGACGAAACTGCATCCCTTGCCTCCCAGGCTGCGGTTGCCTTAACCAATACACAGCTTATTAAGGACTTAAAAGATCTCTTTTATTCTTTCATCAAGACTATAGCAACAGCAATAGATGAAAAATCTCCATACACATGGGGACATATAAACCGTGTTGTTGATTTGTCAGCAATGATAGCAGAAACGATAAACAGATCAAAGAAAAAACAATTCAGCAGCATAAATTTTGATGAAAATGAGCTCGAAGAAATCCGTATAGCAGCCTGGATGCATGATGTGGGTAAAATTACTACTCCTGAATATATAATTGATAAAAGCACCAAGCTTCAAACTGTTTTTGATCGCATAAATCTTCTTGAAACCAGATTTAATCTTATAGCTCAAATACTTGAAAACGATTATCTTAAAATTAAGATAAAGCATTCACAAAATGAAAAAAAGCTTGCTATGCTTGATTCGGAACTTAACGAAAAACTGAAAAATCTTGAAAATGATTTTGAATTAATCAAAGCAGCAAATATTCCCGGAGAGATTCTCTCGGAAGACGATGTTAAAAAAATAAAGGAAATAGCCGGCAAAACTTACCTTTTCAAAAATAAGAAACACCCGTATATTTCCGAGAATGAGCTTGAAAATCTGATTGTAAGACAGGGTTCCATTACAGTAAAAGAGCGCAAAATCATTGAAAATCACGCCGCAGTTACATACAAGATTTTAAGCCAGCTGCCTTTTCCGAGAAAACTTGTGAGAGTTCCCGAATACGCATCGGGTCATCATGAAAAGTTAGATGGTTCCGGTTATCCCAGAGCTCTTACAAAAGAAGAACTTCCGTTACAGTCACGCATAATAGCTATTGCAGACATCTTTGAAGCTCTGACAGCAAAAGACAGGCCCTATAAAAAACCAATGAATGTAAAACAGGCCCTTAAAATAATGAATACTATGAAAAAAGATAATGTTATTGATCCTGATATTTATGACCTTTTCATCGAAAAAAAGCTATTTGAAAAATTCATTATAAAAGAAGCTGACTGCAAGGCTGACAGAAAACTTTCTTGAGAATTTTGCGTATAAATGCATTACTAAGCAAAGGTCTTTTAGTTCTAAAAGGGGCGTAATAATTTATGGGAACAAATAACATAATCTTTTTGGAAAACCTTGAATGGTTTGATGAGACAGGAAATGAACTTGTCCACCGAATACCTGAAACAGGTTCGGGAGAAATCAAATATGGTGCTCAGCTTACCGTAAGACAAAGTCAGGCCGGAGTATTCTTTTACAAAGGAAAAGCAATTGATGCTTTTGGTCCGGGCCGGCATACCTTAAAAACCGCAAATATACCGGTACTTACAAAACTGGCAAGCATCCCATGGGGCATGACCAGCCCGCTTCGGGCTGAGGTATATTTTGTAAACTTAAAAATTTTTATAAACCTGAAATGGGGCACAAGAGACCCTGTTGCATTCAAGGATTCACAACTGGGACTTGTAAGGCTCAGAGCTTTCGGAATATTCAGTATGCAGGTTTTACAGCCTGTTCTTTTTATAAACAGCATGGTCGGAACACAGGGCATCTTTACTGCATCTGAAATAGAAGATTATCTTAACAGTGTGATTGTTTCAAGATTCAATGACTATATGGGAGAAACCCTTGATTCCATATTAAACCTGCCTGCAAAGTATAACGACATTGCGGATGGACTCGCAAAAAGCTTAAAAAGCGATTTTGGCCGTTTCGGGCTTGGTCTTGCTGATATCTACATAAATTCAATTACTCCTCCTCCTGAAGTACAGAAGGCAATAGATGACAAAAGCCGCATGGAACTATTTGACGATATGAATAAATTGATGCAGATGAAAGCGGCAATGTCTATCGAGAAAGCTTCCGAAACAGGCGCAACTTCAGCAGGTATGGGAATGGGTATGGGTATGATGATGCCTGCAATGTTTTCAAAATATTTTTTGCCGGACAATAAACCCTCGGATAATGAAAACTTAAAAGAAGTAATAAATTGTATGGAATGCAGCCATCCGATCTCTTCGGATGCGAAATTCTGCCCATACTGCGGCCATCAGCAGCTTGTTCTCATCCGTTGCCGAAAATGCGGTAAAAATCTTACTCCAAATTCCAATTTCTGTCCCCGTTGCGGACAACCGGCAGAACAAAAAGAAAAACCAAATTTGTGTAAAAAATGCGGCGGCAAAAATCTGACGGAATCAGTTTTTTGCAATATGTGCGGTGAAAAGCTTTAATATCAGCATAGATCATTCCTGTCCTCAGTGCGGCGCACCCGCCGTTCTGGAAGAGACGGACAGACTTATTTCCTGCCCGTATTGCCGTGTAAACTCTTTTCTTATAGAGGACGCCTGCTTTCGATATATATTGCCGCATAAGAACAAAGATATTAATTCTTCTTTATATTTTCCATACTGGAGATTTAAAGGAACCCTTTTTTCAGCTTATCCGGATAAAACCGATTATAGATTTATAGATATAAGCCACCAGGGAATAAATTCGACCATACTTCCGGTTTCTCTGGGATTTCGTTCACAGGCGCTTAAGCTTAAATTCGCCCTTCCCGAATATGAAGGAAAATTTCTAAAACCCGATCTTTCTTTAGATGACATATTATGTATAACGGAAAAGCGATTCTGCGCAAAAGGCTCAGATCAACCCGCCATTCAATCTTTCATAGGTGAAACGGCAAGTATTATCTATTCGCCCTATTATCTGAAGAATAATATGCTTTGGGACGGCGTACTTGATAAACCAATCGGAAAAGTACTCCCAAAAGATTTTGATACTAATTTATTTGTAACGGAAAAACCCGAGTGGACAATCAAATTCATACCAGCCATATGTCCGGACTGCGGGTGGAACCTGTCCGGTGAAAAAGATTCGCTTGTTCTTTTATGCAAAAACTGTAATTCGGCATGGCGGGCAAATTTTAAAAAACTGGAAAAGATTAATTTCGGCTATTTTCCTGAAACAGGCAAAGACTTATTATTTCTTCCTTTCTGGCAGATTAAAGCCGCTGTATCGGAAATAGCGCTTGACTCATATGCCGACCTTGTAAAAACAGCAAATCTTCCCAAAGTTGTACAAAAGAGCTGGAAAGAGATATCTTTTAAGTTCTGGATTCCTGCATTCAAGCTTCGTGCGAAGCATTTTATCCGTCTTGCAACACAGTTTACGCTTGTACAACCTCTTGATGAGATCACGAAAAAAGTACCGGATGCTGCCATGCACCCTGTAACTCTGCCGGTTAAAGAAGCAATAGAAAGTATTAAAATAGTATTGGCAGATTTTATTAAGCCTAAAAAAGATTATTTTCCCTTGTTGCCTGATATAAAAATAACTCCCGGAAATTTTTATCTGTTATATATTCCTTTCAAAAAGGAGTGCTTTGATTTAATTCAGCCGAAATACAAGATGGCAGTAAATGAATCCGCGCTTAAAACATCGGAGAACCTATGATCAGCTACGATATATAGCATATGTCATAATAATATTCCGATAGCTTAGTTTTGTAATTGGGGATGGTTACGTATTCTAACCTCAGAAAACTTGTTAAATGTCTTCGATGATGCCTTGCTTGTTTTTAGTTCTTTAAATGATAAAACCTCTCGCTTAGTGTCTTGCCGTCTTTAATATTATCCAGCCTGCTGCCAACCGCATCATCCAGTTTTACCAATCTGTCATCAGGATGCGGGTGGGTTTTGAAAAGCAAGGCCACACTGCTTTCATCCTTGCCTGTTTGCCCGATAATTTGCAGTACTTCAGGCAAACCATAAGGCTCATATCCGGCCCTGGCGGTCAGCACAACTCCCATGCGGTCGGCTTCAAACTCGGCGCTTTTATCCAGACTGCGTGCGCAAACTTCGGCACCGCTGCCAATTACTTTCTGAATCACCTGATTATCCCTGCCTAATTTTTTGCTGAGCAAGCCCGCACCAAAATCCAGCAGCTGGGATTTTTGCAGTATTTTGAGATGGTGGCTTCTTACGACATGAGCTATTTCATGTGAAAGCACTCCTTGCCAGTTGCGCAGCGGTGGCCCGGAAAAACTGCACAGTTGCTTAAGTGGTAAAGCTGCTCTAAATTGACTTACAATTACAGAAAGGAGCAGCAGGTAAATGAAGACATTAAGAAGAAATCATGGAGCAGCATTTAAGGCAAAAGTAGCTAT
>NZ_JBAMMY010000223.1:0-2635 GCF_051233685.1 Desulfobacterium sp. N47 | reverse complement strand
TCCGATAGGGTTTGATTTCCAGTGTAACTCCATTTTAAGACAGATAAATGCCAGGAGAGTATAGCAGGCGTTCTCCCCGGCTACGATCTCCATCGGTTTTGTTCTGCGTTTAAATTCTTTGTTAAGGCGTTCAATAATGTTCGTGGTCCTTAAAGAAATCCATTCTTCTTCGGGACAGATAAAAAATGTTAGACATGCCTCTATGGAGTTTTCCAGACATTTGACAGCCGAGGGAAGATCCTTTAAGCCATTTCTGCTTGAAAATTTCAAAAAACTCCATCGCTTTCGGTTTTGACGAGGCATAGAAAATGGACCGCATATCATCGGCGACAGCTTTTTTCAGCTTCCTTGGCACCTTGGCCAGAACATTTCGGGACACATGGACCTGGCACCTCTGGACTTTGGCTTTTGGAAAATCTTCCTTAAATAGTGTATCCTTTCCTTTTTTTGGTCGGTTAATTGCCTCGGTAACAATCAACCGATGGATACACCACCTATCTCCCTAAACACAACTTTTGATTATATCTCTCAACCTGAACTCCTCCAACTCCAGCCGTCCACCATCTTCGGACAGTCCCTACAAGAGTAAAGAGGAGGGAAAAGAGAATAAGAAATCGGGGGCGAAAAAGGATCACAAAGGACACCGCCAGACCATGCTGGAACCTACCGAGATCAAGATCATTCAACCGGAGATTTGCTCCTGCGGCAACACGACCTTCAACGATCTTACTGATTACTATACCCATCAGGTGATCGAACTTCCAGAGATCAAGATGGACGTGACACACTTTGTTCTATACAAGGGGATCTGTTCCTGTTGCGGGAAGACGAACAAGGGGGTGATTCCCAAAGAACATCGGACCGGATTCGGGCCGAGATTGACTGCCCTCATCGCCGAGATGGCGGGGACGCAGGCGGACAGTCGTTCCACTATCCAGACCTTCTGCGATTCCGTACTGGGTTTGAAGATCAGCCTCGGCACAATCCAGAAGATCATCGATCGAGTATCGCAGGCCATTGAGCCTTCCTATAGGATGATTGCCACCCAGGTAAGACAGGATGCGGTGAATCATGTAGATGAAACCTCCTGGCATGAGAACGGGATACTGATGTGGCTGTGGGTTATGGCAAGGCGCCTCCTCGGCTTTTTTCATGATCCACTCTCACCGGTCCTAGGAGGCATTTCAAGAACTGATTTGTGATTGGAAGGGCATCCTCGTCAGCGATGGTTACGGGGTTTACCGCAAGTGGGTCGGCCTCCGTCAGACCTGCCTGGCTCATCTTATCCGGGATGCCAAAAAGCTTTCGGAAAGCCTGAACATTGACATTATGTTGTTCGGCAAATGGGTATTGAAAGACCTCCAATGTCTGTGCTATATGGCAAACGCGCCGCCTTCCGAAAAAGAATGGGAAGAGTTCTATGGCCGGCTGATACAGCAGCTCATCGCACGATGTCGAGACAACAAGGATGCAACGGGCACCTTCGCCCGCCGGATGGAAAGAGAAATCGCCCACCTCTGGGTATTTCTTGAACAGGAAGGGGTTTCACCAACCAATAACCATGCAGAACGGATGATCCGCTTTGGGGTCCTGTGGCGAAAATGCAGCCAGGGCACCAGCAGTGATAAAGGCAACCTCTGGGTGGAACGGATACTTACCCTCCGGCAGACCTGCCGCCTGCGCTCTCTGAAAACTTATCCCATCCTCGTTGATGCCGTCCAACGCTATTTCAGAGGACGAAAACCAAATACGGCTTGGATCACTCAAAACTGAAATCGGACACCCTGTGATCGCTTACGTTCATTGTTGTTTCTGTGTTTTCTTCGGTATTAGGTTTATCCTTTTCGTTTTCTAAATTTGTTTTTTCTAATTTAGGTTTTTCCCCCTTCATCATCATCGCCAGACTTTCAGGCGTAACAAGGTTGTCAATCATAGGGTTTATGAAAGCCGCTGCTAATGCTGCACCAAAAGCTCCAAACGGATTATCACTCATGTTGTTAGAAACTTCTGTTGCCATCATTGCATTAAAATTAGCTTTTAAGCTTTCTTTGAGTGCCGGGAAATCGACATATTCAGATAACCTGTCCGCATCTCGATTTTCTGCTGCCTCTTTCATATTAGATAATGCCCAATGTGGTGTGTAATAAAAGCAAACACCCAATGCGATTACAGTCAGACCGCACAGAATAAATAAAAATTTTTTATTCATCTCGTCTCCTTATTTCTCTGCCGAACGACGGAAATAACCCACGCCGCCGTTAATGAATTTAAAACGTAACTTACTCGGCGTTGGGTTCATTGATTTGTTATGTAAATGAAAGGAATATTATATGCCATTATCACAACAAGATAAAGTAAGCACCAAAATGAAACTAATTACGATCATATAGCCAAAACAAATAATATTACTGCTGATCAAATATTGGATACGGTTATTCCTCTTGCTGATTGGGTTCTGCTTGAGAATCATAAACAGCATTTAAACACTGACGATAGAGTTATAGTCAAGAGTTGTGTATGGAATAATTAGGCGGCGATCCATTTTTTTTCAATTCCATTCACAAATTTGACTCCTTTAATTACTTCAGCCAATCGTTCAGGGCAGTGGAGACGTAACCATCTTTTCTCAGCGCAC
>NZ_JBAMMY010000220.1:0-1457 GCF_051233685.1 Desulfobacterium sp. N47 | reverse complement strand
CATATTATCATCCTTTCTTGAATTGGTGAATTTAAGAAGATAATAGAGCATTCTCTTTATTAAATCAATATGTTATTTGGTATTTCAACTGCTTTTTATAAAAATAATCGGATCAATGCGAGACTTTTGAAATTACCTCCCAATATTAGGATTTTTTGGTGGATTGTATTTAATGAAAAGAAAAATAGCTGGTCTTTGGATATTGAATGTCTGGAGCTCTTCTTTAATTTTACCTATAGTACTGAGTTACCGCGATAAATCTTTTAATATAACTCCAGAAACAATAGATAGCTTTAATGTTATATCTTTCATACATATCCATAAGATTAATTATCAGGTAATGACTAATTCTTGGATGAATGATTTTGCGCTTGGACTGCAATATAATCTGACTATGTTCCCATTTAGATATGGATGGGGTATAAATTTTGTCGCTATAGTTTTTGTTTTCATCATACTTTTCATACTTTTTCAAAATTATAGCCGGTTTGGGAAAATTAAAACATCATTGTTTTTGTTCGTCATGATCATGTCAGCTATTATTCCATTCTTAGTTTATCACTATTGCCAAGCAAGATATGAGACGAAGTTCAATAATTTAAGGGATTTGGCATTAAATAATTGGATATATAGAGAGAGCGAGCCATATAAGTCATTGAATGAAAAATGTGTTTTAATGTCAAATCGTTGGTTTATGTTTGATAATGATAACTTGATAGAAAAGGTGACCTGCGATAGTGACAACCAAACAGTTGTTGTTGCCAAAATAAAATCTTCTAAAGCGGCAAGTGGTTTTGATATTAAATGCATTGAGATTAACGCCAACCCTTCAGAGGAAGCTATAAATAAGTTTAAAGAGGCATTAATCGACAAACCTGATTTTGTGGAGGCTTGGTATGGCTGGGGAATAGCTTTAGAAAATTCCGGCCAACATGAGGAAGCTATTGAAAAATTTGAAAAGGCAGTGACATATAAACCCAACTATGCAGTGGCTTGGTATGGCTGGGGATTAGTTTTAGAAAATTCCGGCAAACGTGAGGAGGCTATTGAAAAATTTGATAAGGCTGTGGCATGCAGACCTGATTTTGCAGAGGCTTGGTACTGCTGGGGGGCAGCTTTAGAAAAGTCTGGCAAACGTGAGGAAGCTATTGAAAAATTTGAAAAGGCAGTGACATATAAACCCAACTATGCAGAGGCTCGGTGCAATTGGGGGGCAGCTTTAGAAAAGTCTGGTAAACATGAGGAAGCTATTGAAAAATTTAAAGAGGCAACAAAATATAAACCCAACTATGCAGAGGCTCGGTTAAAATAACTACTTAGTGTTTGACCGACAAATGGTAATCGATTGAATTTGAAGATAAATATTGAATAAAAGTAAAACGAAGATTTTTCAGAAAGATGCATTTTATACTTGCATTCTTGACTCATTAATGGTAGTTATTTACTTGAATTAACAG
>NZ_JBAMMY010000219.1:0-23324 GCF_051233685.1 Desulfobacterium sp. N47 | reverse complement strand
CACCAAAGCCAACAAGCACTTTCTGAAAAAAATCCTTCAATAATTGCGGTAGTAACACTGCAAACGCCGCAAGTATTGTAGAAATCCGGCTGTCTTGCAAATGCACCTTAAATTGACAATCAAAATCAATAGTGATACCTTTGCTCTGTGGGGGTAATCCCATATTGCCTCCTTGTGTATGGTTAGTTTGTCAAAACTATTATTACCATAAAAGGGAGGGCAATTTTTGCTATTTCATGCCCAAGGTCTCTCTTTTTCTACGCTACCAAGATTTTAGTTGCAGGCGCAACCGGTAATACGGGAAGTGAGATAGTAAAGCAGCTTTTGGAAAAAGGCATTGAGTTTAAGGCAATGTCCCGAAAGAAGAGTAAAGGCCGGACTATTGCAGGAGTCAATTGGGTAGATGGTGATTTTGCTGATATCGGATCGCTGGTATCAGCTTTTGCCGGTGTTAAACGTATTTATATTGCCATGCCTGCGCATCCCGATAATGAAGCATGGATAAATAACGCGATCATAGCTTCAAAGAAAGCAGGCGTGAAACATATCATTAAATTATCGGGGATGGGAGTATCTTTGGATGCCGGTTCGGAAATAATACGCGTTCATGCCAGAACCGATGCCATGATAATGCAATCAGGACTTGTTTATACTTTGTTAAGGCCTAATTCATTCTATCAAAACATATTCGCATCAATTCCGACAATTAAAAAACAGGGCGCTGTTTATTCGGTGATGTCTGACTCAAAACTGAGTTTTATTGATATACGAGATGTAGCGGCAGTAGCTGTAAAGGCGCTAAGTGAGACTGGGCATGATAATAAAACCTATAATCTTACAGGCCCTGAAGCGCTGAGCTATTTTAATATTGTAAAAAAAACAGGATTTTTTACAGGAAAAGATATTGCCTTATATCCGATCAGCAAAAACGAGACTAAATCGGCAATGTTAAAAGCAGGCGTTTCTGAATGGAGGGCCGATAAATTATCAGAAATCCTGGCATGGTTTGCCAAAGGAAAATATGATGCTGTAACTTCTGATGTTGAATCCGTACTTGGCAGATTGCCTTACAGTTTCAATCAATTTATCAATGAATATAAAGAACGATTTTAAATTATAAAGGAAGTTTTAATGGATCTGTTATTGCTGTTCAAGGCTCTTGTCATGGGAATAGTGGAAGGCGTTACCGAATTCTTGCCGATTTCCAGCACGGGGCATCTGATTATCACCGGAGATATCCTCGATTTTCTGCAAAAGGAACAGCGGGACGTATTTGAAATCGTCATCCAGCTCGGTGCAATTGTAGCCGTTTGCTGGGAATACCGGTACAAGCTGATCCACCTTTTAGCAGGTTTGGGGAGAGATCGGCACGCGCGGCGTTTTGCATGCAATATCATAGTCGCTTTTATTCCAGCCGCTGTTCTAGGGCTATTGTTTGGAAAAAACATCAAGGCGTACCTGTTTTTTCCGGAACCTGTGGCAATAGCTTTTATCGTTGGTGGTCTGATTATTATGTGGGCGGAACGGCGGAAACACAGTATACAAGTTCACGAAATGTATGACATGAGTTTAAAAGACGCTCTGAAAGTAGGTTTAGCTCAGTGTTTCGCACTCATTCCGGGTGTTTCCCGCTCCGGTTCCACAATCATCGGCGGTCTGCTTTCCGGTCTGTCCCGCAAGGCAACTACGGAATTTTCTTTTATGCTGGCCATACCTACCCTGACTGCCGCTGCCCTGTATGATCTTTACCGGCACAGAGAAATGTTGAATGCCAATATGACAGGTTTGGTGGCCGTTGGTTTTATTATGTCTTTCATAAGTGCACTGCTTGCTGTACGCGGCCTGCTGCGGTACATCTCCCGACATGACTTCAGCGCATTCGCATGGTACCGCATTGCCTTTGGAGCAATAGTATTGGTAACGGCCTATTGGGGTGTGGTAAACTGGTCGCGCTGAACAAAGTTATGCGATCAGGATACGTTTCCCCGGCAAAGCAGATCAGATAGATATTAAGATAGTTAAGATCAATAGTCCCTTCTTTTGAATGGTTTTTTCGGTTTTTGTTTGCCGCCGGGATCAGCCGGATTCACTTTGATATTGTTGCCATCTATACGCTTTCCGTTTAGGGCCTTTATTGCCTGATCCGCTTCTGAATTACTTGGCATTTCAATAAAACCGAATCCTTTTGGTTTACCGGTAAAATTGTCTTTTATCACCTTGACGGTCTCAACATTTCCAAACTCTACAAATAATGTTTTCAAGGTTTCTTCTGTGGTGGCAATAGATAAATTGCCGATATAAATATTCATTTAATAATCCTTTCTTAATTGATTCAATAAAAGGGGTTTAAGACATACCAGCCTATCCCTTTGGGTGCAAACCGGAAACGCATGGATATCAGCTTTGTCTGTAGATGAAACCCTGAAAAATAAAGGGCATGCCATTGCTTTAAATGGCATGCCCTTTTTATAGAAATAATTTATCTAACAGTAACGTTGACTGCAGATGGACCTTTGTTTCCTTGCTCGATTTCAAAAGAAACCTTGTCGCCTTCTCTAAGACTTTTAAAACCGGTTGCATTTATTGCTGAATGATGAACAAACACGTCAGGACCGTTTTCCTGCTCAATAAAGCCGAACCCCTTTTTATCATTAAACCACTTAACTGTTCCGTCAACCACGTAAAACCCCCCTTTCCTATATTAAGATTATCAAAAATTTAAACTGGAGGATGTAGTACATGGAAATGACGTGTTCCTTCAGTAAAAATCGTTCCGCCAGACGAGCGGAGCCTTGCCCAATTGTCGCATAATAGCACTTTTTTTGCTGAAAGCAAGATTTATTTATACAGAGCTCTCTTTAAAGCCTGTACATAACCTTTTGATGCCCGCTGGCTAATCCCGGCCAGAGGTGCAAATGATTCAAAACCGTGAAAGCAACCCGGATAAAGACAAAATTCTGTAGAGACGCCTGCCTGGCTGAGCCTTAATACGTAATCGATCGTTTCATCACGCAAAGGATCAAGTTCTCCGACAATAATATATGCCGGGGGCAGTCCTGAAAGGTCTGTAGCTCTTGATGCGGTCAGGCCTCCGCCTGCACTTCCTCCGGGAACAGCTATACGTGAGGCATCAACTTTCAATTCACTTGAGCTTTGAGAAAACCATTTTAAAGCAGCATAGCAGTCTTCCAACCCTGCCGGAAAAGGATTTTCAGGAGCCAGACGGTAATCTGGCGAAACAACAACGCAATTTATTTCTCCTGCATAACGGTAGCATAGAGCTTCTTCCACTTCAGGGCTTCCGATAATAAAACCGCCGCCATGAATAAAGAGAACGCCGGGAAGTATTTGTTCTCTTACCTTGGGCTGATAAATTTTTAGCCGTAAATTAGAATTTCCATCAGGACCTGTTATAAAATGCTCTGAAGCGCTAACTATATCAATATAGCTTAAGCGGGGCATTTTTTTGCCTATTTCGATTATTTTTTTTCTTTCAAACCGGATATCATCAAAATTCCATTCTTCCAGCAAATGAGCAAAAACAGGTAATAATTCAGGGTTTATTTTTCCCTCAAAATTCATACTATCGATCTCCCTTTTATCAAATTATGCACCGAATATCCTTTTGGTTTTACTCCTGCAAAAGGTTTTATACCCAGAAAGAATTTAAGCATACAGAAATTCCCTTGACATTTGTATGTCATTTTCGCCATATGATCAGATTGGATATATTTATTACATTTGATTTTGTTTGATCTGTATGCTCGTTCTCAATTCCTGATTTTGACATTGTACATTGCTTTCTGATGTTGCTTTTTTGACTGATCCGGTTCAAAGTTTAACTTATCTTTAACCGCTTATCCACTTATTCTCGAAAACCGGCGCAAATATCTTTACAAGATGGTGTGGCTCAAATAACTATTCCCAATGAATGCATTCGACCGGACATGTTGACATAGCTTCTTCGATACATTCTTCATCGCCTTCTTTCGGGAGTATGACTTTGGCTTTTTCCTGTTCTTCATCAAATTCAAATATTTCCGGACAAAGTTCAACGCAGCTCTGGCAACCGATACATTCTTTTGTGTCGATAATAACTCTTTTCCCCATGATTTCTTTCTCCTTGTCTGATAACGCTTAATAAATTGTTTCAGGAATTGATGGATTGCCATATTTCTATGCGGTGTCCTTCAGGATCACAAAGATAAAATACCCTGGCATTCCATGGATGCTCACTGATTACCGTCGGCTCCAATCCGGTCTTTACCATATCTTTCCGCACTGCTTCAATATCTTCAACTTCCAGTGCTAAAGTTATACCTTTACCCGCACAGCTTTTTATCGAAGATCGTTTTTCGTCGGCAATGCTCAATCTTGAATTTGCGGTTAAACTGAATTCCATAAACCAGTCGTTTGAAAAATTTACGGGCAGGTGCAAACGTTCTTTATAAAACCTGACCGTTTTTTCCCATTCTTTACAATAAAGGATCATGTTGGTGCTTATCATATTGTATATTATCTTTGTGTTATCTGAATCCATGCTCCGAGTGTTTTTTTGCTATAGTATCAGCCAATTTATCCAGCGCTATAAAATCGTTTTCCAAAGGAACCCCTTTACATAATACGGGGTCTAACACCTCAACTTTCAGATTGGGTATCATTCCGGCAAGCGTTTCCACGGTTTTGCCACCCCATCCGTACGATCCGACAATTGAAAGAAATTGAGCCTTGGGCCGCAAGGCATTAGCCAGAAAAGCGCAGTATGCGGCTAAAGGATGCGGACCAGCCAGAACCGTGGGAGTACCAACGACAATCGTTCCCGCATCTACCAGCGCCATGGCAAGCTTGCCGGTATCTGTTACTGTCAGATTAAACAGCTCAACACGAACACCTTTGCTCACCAGAGATGACAGCAGATGATCCACCATCATTTTGGTACTGGCATGCATGGACACATAAGGCAGCACAACTGTGTTTTTGGGTGCTCCAAGAACCCATTCCCGATAAGCATCAATTATCCAGGCCGGATGGTCATAGATCTGCCCGTGACTCGGAGCTATCATTTGAATATCAAATCCTTCAAGCTTTTCGATATTTTTTTTGATTATATTCCGAAATGGCATCATAATTTCGGCAAAATATCGTTTAGCCGCTTCATACACACGACCCTGATCGGTTACAAAAAGATCGGTAGTTGCGATATGGGAGCCAAAGAAATCACAACTGAAGAGGATTTGATCTTCTTCCAGATAGGTTACCATGGTTTCCGGCCAGTGAACCCAGGGCGTGTGGATGAATTTAAGCGTCTTGTCTCCGAGGGATAAAGTTTCGCCGTCTGTCACAGTAATAAAAGCGTTCTCAGGGACTTTTAGTAAATCAATAAGCATCAGTTTAGCTTTGGGGGTGGTAATCACTTTTGCTTCCGGAAATCTTTCAAGAACCCGAGGAATGCTCCCGGAATGGTCCTGTTCGGCATGGTGAGAGATAATAAAATCAATTTTGGATACTCCATCCAGTTGCGATATCAATTCATCGGCCATGGGCGGATCAACAGCGTCCAGCAAAATGGTTTTCTCACTTCCTTCAATAAGGTAAGCATTATATGTAGTGCCGTCCGGTAACGGAATGAGAGAATCAAAAAGACGCCTGTCCCAATCAATAGCTCCCAGCAAGTAAATGTTTTCCTTTATCTTCCTTTTATACATGGATATATCTCCTTATAATGTTTTGGCATATGTATCTTTGATAAAACAACCACCGGATATGAATCAGTTGTCTGTCGCAGCGGTTACAGAAAACAAAATACCCATATTCCGCAATTTTATCCCGGAAATCCATTTTCCCACTTCTTATTTGTATCTTGAAAGTAATACGCCGGTTTCCGCTGATTTTTACCGCCCAATCACCTTTACGATTGCCTTTGAGTGGGTGCAATTCAAGACCCGGCAAATCCATATCTTCCATAGTTTCTGAGGTTTCAAGGAGGGCAAGAATCTTTCTAAGCCGCACAATATGCTGGGCATCAACACCACTTGAGACACCAGATTCGAATAATGCCTTCAGCCCTTTATGTTTGATCTTTTGAATCATATACCGAAAGTGTAACCAGGTACGTTTCGGGTGTCAAGAGAAATTTTTCGACATAGAAAAGATGGCTGGAACATCTGCGGATTGCTCGCAGCATGTTTTTGTAGAATCATAAAGCATAGTTGACAAGCCAGCAGGAAGTTAAAAAGTTAAGGGCGTCACCAGAATTCCTGCCCGTCACCAGAATTCCTGCCTTGAGCCAGAAATCCATGTGCGATTTGTTTTCCTTATTTTCTAAAATTTCATACGTGTGATAGCATGGAAAGCCAAGCTGGTTAAGCGCGTTATAAACTGACAATGTGCTGCCGGTGCGTCCAAAGCCTGCGCCGATAATTTGAAGGGCCATGTTGATATCTCCTCTAATCAATTAAGCAATGGCGCAGAATCTATCTTGAGCTGCATGGGTATATTCTTGATTATTTTTATTATTTTATATCATAATTTATTCTAAATTTGATATGTTTTTGAATATTCTCAATAAAATTCAGAAGATAAAGTTAATAAAAGATATTTTTTATAACATTTACCATAAATACTTATTCTATATAATCGGCACCTTTTTTGTTTTTGCCTTTATTGCGCTGCGGATTGCAGGCAATGCTGCGCGCGCTGCTTTTTCGCCGGCTTCTATCAGTCTTTTTTTCTGGCTGAAGTCATCGTATGCAATGTTTCCGACATCAGGTTGAATTACTACATCGGCGTTTTTAACTCCAAGTACTCCAATATGAGAAGACATTATTGTAATTGCGTGAAATGCCACTTCTATAGGGTTCTTCGGAGTAATCGGAGGCAAAGCAGGAGAAATGGTAACGGCAATAACGACATCAGCTCCTTTTTTTATGGCAAAATCCACAGGCACAGGATCCGTTACTCCCCCATCCACAAAAATCTTTCCTCCGATTTCAACAGGGACAAATACTCCGGGAATAGCACAGGAGGCGTTGACAGCACGGGCAATCGGACCGCGATCAAAAAGTACAGCCTTTCCCGTTTTCAGGTCAACAGCTACCGCTCCATATGGAATTTTCAGGTTTTCAATGTTTTTATTATGAAGATGAGTGTTTAAAAATGAACGGAGTTTCTCACCCGTAACAAATCCGCCTGAAAAGAATGAGAACGCTTTATAATCAAAGATATCCTCATTTTTTAGTGTAATTGCAATAAATTCAGCATCAAGAACCTTGCCTGAATCCGCATAAATCGCTCCTATAAGACTACCGACGGAAGTACCCACAACAATATCAACGGGTATCTTTTCCTGCTCAAGCACCCTTAACACTCCTATTTCAGCAAACCCCCGTGCGCCCCCACCGCCCAGAGCAATTCCTATCTTGGGACAAACTTCCTTGAATTCACATTTAAGTTTTTCAGGTTCCTTTATTTTCGTTGTAGCACAGGCTGTAAAAAAGATGAAAAATACTACGGACATAAAAGCAGAAAAAAGTATAATTTTTGATTTCATATTGGTCCTTGTATAAAATTATTTGATAAAAATACAAAATGTTTCGGCTCTTATATTAGATTAATCAACTAAAATGCAACTTCATTTTAAGGCATCGCAGCACCGGTTCATATCTGCTCTTGGCTTTTGAGTCATTAAAATAATTTTAGCAAAAATCAAATCGGTAACGATCATTAAAATGATACCTGAATGGTTTATGAAAACCGGATATATGGCAAGACGGTTTAATATGAACTTGCACTAATTATCTCAGTTATGGAAATAGTAGCAATATCAATATATTTTGAGCATTCTGGATTATCAGACGGCAACATGTCCATAACCCTTACAAACAGGCTTTCTCCAAACATTTCAAGGTCTTGATCCATACGTCTTATCCCGAAACGCAATGTTTTGCGCTGCTCCATATCAATTTTGTTCATCAGATTTTTTGTAGTCCATATAACTCCGGAACTACTCATATCCGAAAGCAGGCTTGCAAAATTTACGGTATCACCAAGGGCGGTAAATTCCTTATTCGGGGAAGGAGTATTTAGAAAATATTCGCGGCCTTCATTGATGCCAATATTAAGATAAAGGTCATTTGCCCAACCTTTTCGTGTTTTCCATTCCATATTTATTTGCTTAATCTTTTCTTTCAGTTCAAGAGCACAATAAATTGAATTTAATACATAATTAGAATTATCCTCCTTAAGAAAATAACAAACCATACCCACACCAGTATGATTACCATAAATGCCATAATATTTCTTAAAAACCTGATACATGCACTTCCATATATCATTAATCAATTCAAAATATTCCTCAGGAGGCAATTCTGCACAAATACGGCTGGAATCATTCAGATCTGCAACAAGTACACTAAAAGAAATAAGAGAAGGCGGGCTGCTATCTTTATTCAATTCATGAGTTGTTCTTGTATTGTTTGCAATCATATCATCGAAGCCACAGAATGTATCGTCCTTGCGTTCAAGTAAGATTAAAAACCCCTCCCGAAAAACCATATGAAATGCATGATAGGAAGTTAATTGTTTTCCGTTAATATGGTCCAATTTCAAATAAGTTGAATTTGTTGAATCTTCACTAAATGATTTTATACGCTCATAAACTTTTTCAAGGAAAATAACTTCATTTTCCAGAATATTGTTATATAATTTACATATTGAATTTATTGGTATTTTGTCTTTAACAAATCTCATGAGATAATATACAATATCATTAATTCCTCTATCTTTGGAAAGTAATCCTGTTCTTGAGAACAACTTAAAAATATTTCTTTCTGAACTATCTTTGATTAGTTTTATATCAAGATTAAATACATTTTTTTCAGCTTCAGTATTTATCCAAACAATCTCAAAATTATTATTTATTAGAAAAGCAGGGCACTTGATATCACTTATACTCAAGTTTAATAATAAGCCTTCCTGCATTTTTATTCCGGAATCATAGCGATTAAATACATCAGGATTATCAGCCGGGGCCACATACTCCCTGTATTGGTTTGGTAAAACGGATTCCTTTATTTCATGTTGATCATTTTTAATTTTTCCGGATTGTGCAGAAACATTCTTTCCGGTTAAAATATCAACAATGTTCTCCATAGAGATCCCTTCTTTTTTCATTCGCTGCACAGCTAAAATGGAATCAACCACGACAGGAGAAAAATAGCCGATTTTTTTCGCACGTGAAGCCGGATCATCAGGTTTTCTTACAATTGGTTTTGGGATAATCCCCATTTTAATATAATTGTTGAGTGTAGCCCGTGATATACCTGTTGTCTCAAAAAGCTCGACACTTGTTAACCATTTGCTATCAAAATGTTCGGAAGAAATCATGGCCTTACCTTATTTAGTATAAGTTCCGTATTAGTAGGCTGGATTCAAAAAACTGTATAAATACCGAATTTAATTTAATCAGTATAATTATCCAATTTATATAAATAATATTTCATTGTCAATAGTTATTATACTGTTTAAATACTTTACGGGGTTATTGTATAATTATATAGTTATACTGCTTAACATAAAATGCGCAAGACCACAGCTATGAATTACGTAATTATTTATATATTAAATAGTTATAACGATATATAACATTATTGTTCAGCATATTTCAATTGTATAAGTATATTTGTACTGTTTAAGTATCTTATGCATATTTATACAGTATAAACAACTAAAGCTCAGGCATAAATAATATATATAACATACTTAATTAAAATAAGATTTAATAACAGCCCCACTCTGTTTCTTAAAAAATAATTATTGCAATTTATACTGTATAATTATCCTCTTCATGGATAATTAATACGGGATGTATTCGGAAAGTCTGTCTGCCTGGCGAAATGACAGAATTGGGAGTTTTACAATTTCCTGCCGGTTATTTCATACATTATCACTATAAATACTAATATATATTCAATATGATACGAATTGTTTGTTAAAGCTCTTTTTTAAGATGCTGCCATTGAGTTTTTTCTTTTCATAGAAAGGCTTAAGAACTAAAGGTACTATGCGGTTAGAAAAAAATCCCCGGAATAAATCGGAGTCAAACGGAATGTCGGCCAGACTGGCTATTTTTCTTTTCATACACCATAACTTGCTGTCCTGTATATTCCAAAGCCGTCCGTTGCTCTGGCCGAAGAAATATTTTCATATAAACATTTTATCAGGGAGACATTTATCTTTAATGTTGCAAAGTTCATTGAATGGCCCTCCCCCCATTTCTCACCTCCAATATTTTAATATCTGCATTATAGGAAACAACTCTTTCGGGGAAAAACGATAAAGTCACGCAAAGTCAGAATCAGATACATCCAATCCATCAAAGAACTTCAAAAGTTTTTTGTTTCTAAAATTTCTTTTTCCGATTGCTATTGCACAGGATATAGACCTGACTGAGCTATCTCTCAATGAGTTAATGATATTTTTAATGATATTAAGATGAAATGTGTTATTTATTGAATAGTCACCTGAACCCTGCCAAACAAAAGAGGCCGGTTCCGGGAAAAAGTATAGATGCTGTCTTCAAGACTGATCTACTCGCTGAATTATAAATAATATCATCTATCACAGCAAAAAGTGCAACGCCGGAAATGGCGTTGCACTTTCTTTTCGGGAAAAATGCAGCTATAAAAAATAGGCATTTGTAACATATTGCTGCAACATTCTCTGAGTATTAAAGAAAGAACCGTTAAGAGCGATTGCATGCCGCATGATTTCTATAAACCGGTCCCGGTTATTATAAAAAGCCGGAATCACAGAATGCTCCAGTTTTTCATAAAGCGACAAAGCGTTATTTTCCATATTTGCCGTTTCCCTCTTGCCCTCTTCTTCTATAGACCAGCCGGTGACTCCTTCAATGCAACCTTCTATCCACCATCCATCAAGTATGCTGAAGCTTGGCACACCGTTTAAGGCCGCCTTCATACCACTGGTCCCCGAAGCCTCCATGGGAGGTTGGGGGGTATTCATCCATACATCTCCTCCCGAAACCAGCATCTTTGCTAATCTCATATCATAATTCGGGAGATAACTGATCCTGATCTCGGCTTTCAATAATTCTTTCATATCCAGAATCCGCCTGATTATCTGCTTGCCTTCCTGATCCTTAGGGTGGGCTTTACCGGCAAAAATCAACTGCAATGATCCGGCATTTTTAGATATATTTTTTAATCGTTCAATGTCGCTAAATATAAGATCTGCCCGTTTATAAGCGGTCATCCTCCTTGCAAAGCATAATGTCAGAACATCCTTATCCATACCTGCATTTGCTTCCCTGTTCACATAAGAAATCAATTCCTTCTTTACCTTCATGTGTGCCCCCCATATCTCATTGGGAGGAATGCCTAATGCATAGCGCAGACTGAAATTATCCTGACACCAGCCGGCAATATATCTGTTATAAAGATCCCGAAAAGGCCAGCTTACCCAGGTGGCGGCATGCACACCATTTGTGATGGCATCGATAACATGCCCAGGAAATATTGACCTGGACACCTCGCCATGCTTTTTTGCAACTCCGTTGACATAATGGCTCAGATTGAGAGCCAGATAGGTCATATTGATGGTTTTGCCCTGAACATGATTTGAGGGGATTATATGTCCCGGCTCCGCCTTATGTTCGCTCATATTATTGGCAAGCTCAACACATAGACAATCTCTCATGTCTATAAAATCCTGCCTGTCCTGAAAAATTGTGCTGAACAGCTCAAAAGGGAACTGATCGTGTCCTGCGGGAACCGGAGTATGGGTAGTAAATACACATTTATTTTTGACTGTTTTAATATCCGATTCACTTACAAAATTTCTACCGGCCTTTCCTGCTTCTTCATCTAACAATTCAAGCGCAAGAAGGGCCGCATGTCCTTCATTCATATGAAAACGCTTAATACCATTATATCCAATAGCCCGGAGTATCCTTACCCCCCCTATTCCAAGAATCACTTCCTGGCAAAAACGGTATTTCTCGTCTCCGCCATAAAGAAAATGGGTAAGTGAACGATCCCATTCGGAGTTGCCTGCAAGGTCCGAATCCAGCAAATAAACGGGGATTTTATATCCGCCTACTCCCGTTATTTCATATCTCCATGCTCGTATGCGCACTTTACGGTTTTCAATAGAAATGGATATTTCCGGCTCTTCTTCACTTAAAAAGTCATTGACAACCCATTCGGCTGGTTGCTCTGTCTGCCAGCCATTATGATCTATTTTCTGAAAAAAATATCCTTTCCGGTGAAGAAGTGAAATAGCTACCATGGGTATTTTGAGATCTGCTGCAGAACGCAAAGTATCACCTGCAAGAACCCCAAGGCCGCCACTGTATGTAGGAATCCCATCTTCCACGGCAATTTCCATAGAAAAATATGCTATCGATCTGTCATTCACAGTCTCCTCCTGTCATATGCTTTCTGCTTTTTAATCCGTTTACACGGAAAAAATAACTTACCCATTGACTTTACTATAGCTTTTAATTATTGTCATCTTTTAAAAAAATATACTAAATTCTTCTACTTGTCAATTATAACGGGTTAACGATTACGATGTCAAATCAACGAATCGATAGCGCACAAATACCTCGTGAAGGCGTGTACCTTGATTTTTTCCAGTTCCACGAGGCTCCCTTTTCCATTACTCCTGATCCGGGATTTCTTTTTCTTTCAGACACTCATCAGAATGTAATTGAAAAAATTATTTATGGGGTCAAAAATCATTTAGGATTTATTCTTCTCACCGGTGAGGTAGGAACAGGCAAAACCACCATTTGCAGATCGATTTTAGACAGGCTTGATGGAAATGCCGAAACGGTTTATATAATAAACCCTTCTCTTTCAGGAATAGAAATACTGGCCACGATCTTGGATGATCTTGGCATTTCATGCTCTGCCGGTGCAGGGAAAAAAGAACTTATGGACAGCCTTAATTCTTTTCTTCTTGCAACCGACCGTGCAAAACCTGTTGTTATAATTATCGACGATGCCCAGACTATGCCGGTAGAAGCTCTGGAAGACCTTCGGCTGCTATCCAACTTTGAAACAGACAAGGAAAAACTGCTTCAGATGGTTCTTGTTGGTCAGCCCGAATTGCTTGCCACCATTTCAAAGCCGGAATTAAGGCAGTTGCACCAGAGAATCGCCATAAAATGCAACCTGGATTATCTGAAAAAAGAAGAAATTCCGGGCTATATAGAAAGAAGGCTTTTTATCGCAGGAAACAAGGGCCAAGTACGTTTCTCTGCTTCAGCCATAAACATAATATATAAAGCATCAAATGGCATCCCGCGTCTTATAAACAGAATTTGCGACTATTGCCTGATCGCCTCCTATCTGGCAAACGAATACACGATAAACAAAAAGCATGTTAAACAGGCCCTTAAAGAAGTTGGAAGTACCGAATATACCCGGATAAAAGCTTTTATCAAAAGGCTATATTACCGTTATGCATTTGTGTTAATTTTGATAGTACTTGCCGGTTTTGCCGGGTCTATGAGATTGTGGACTTACAAAAACCCTGAGGCCTCTCCTGCAATTAATCAAACAAAGGCAACGCCGGTTTTAAACATCAAAAGCAATATTGTTCCGCCCGAAAGCACAAAAGCTTCATATACCGTTTTGCTTGCCTCGCATCCTTGCAATAGCCATAGGCCTTATGATCCCATATGCAACCGATATGCTGACGCAAAAAAGAATAAGCCCTCCCCTGCCCCAGCCTTCTGATACAGTAACTGCAAAACAGGATGTTTCTGCAACCGCCAAAGCTTCTCAGCCCGCTGATACTTCAAGCAAACAGGAGTTGAAGCAAAATGAAGCTAAAAACAATTTAACGGAACAGCAAGCATCTCTTATATCTGCAAAAACAAATAATACTATAGCTGAAGAAAAACCCCACGGAAACAAACCGGACAGTGCATCAAAACCTGAATTACTATCAAAGCCTGCTTTGAAGAAGACATCTTCTGCCGCCTTATCTTCACCCGGAGCTTTTCCGCATCAGGCAACTGCAAAACCCTCAGAACTCATTAAACCGTTTTACGAAAAGGCCGTCCGGTATCACAGACAAAACAGGCTCAAAGAGGCAATAATGATGTACCGGCAGGTTCTTAATAAAGACCCTCAGAACAAAGATACACAGTTTAACCTTGCCTGCGCTTACATAGAAAACCGCGAGTTTGCCGCTGCATTGCCGATTCTTTATGATTTGCATGAAAAAGATCCAAATAATCCGCTTGTTATGATAAACCTGGCTATAGCCGGAATAGAAACGGGTGAACCGGCCATGGCCATCACCCTGCTTGATGCCGCACAAAAAATTACAGGCGTTTCCTTGTTTGACATATATTTTCATAAAGCCGCGGCTCTGAGCCATCTCGGAAAATTAGACGAAGCAAAGCAATTCTATGAAATGGCCGAAAAAAAAGATCCGGGAAACATCAGACTTATATTTAATATGGCAGTACTTTATGACAAAATAAAATAGGGTCACCCACACAAATGTGCGATGCGGCATATTAATATGCCGTCTTTTAATTTCCATGCATATCCGGCCCCTTTTTCAACTATCATATCAAGGGCTTCTTCCAAGGTAACGTTTTTAAGCCTGACGGTTACAAGCCTTGCAAGATCGATATCCGAATCCACAGACATATTAATGTCAGCCTCACTCACAATTGTACTCAATGCTTCACCAAGTTTGGCCTGATCCAAAACCATGGAATATAGCTTTATCTCTTTTTCAAGTCCTTTGGAAACCGGAATATATGTTTCGGAAAAAGGCGGAGGCCCCGGAAGTTGGGAGGTCTTTTCCTTCTCTATGATTTGGGCCGGATGGACATTTTCAAGAGACGGTGTAGCAACAGGCCGGACTTCCTGTATTCCGGCGCAACCGGTAAATAAAAGGGCAATACAAATGACATACAAAAAAAAGTAAGACCGGGAGAAAACATACTGCATACTCACCTCGATTCAGCCCCGGCGGGCGTTTGATTCCCTGCAAGGGAAAAATAGACTTCGGGAGCAGGAACAAAACTTGTCTGCCCGTTATGGTATAATAAAACTCCCTTTGCCGTTATATTTTTTATGGTAAAATTCATGATTTTATCATTTTTATACAGCCGTTTTCCTTCCATAAGGGCTATAAATCTCAAACTTTTACCGGCTCCGGCAACCTGAAGGATTCCGGAAAGGTGCGGCATACCTGATGTCTTCCGGACTTCTTCCGTATTATCCTGGGCAGCTGCCAATAATTGTGGCTTTTCAGGCTTTATCTGCCTCATTATACCGGCAACAGCAGTTATTGTATCGGAATTTTCTGTCGGGTCATCTGATACCTGATTCCGCATCTGCTTATACTGCTGCCATTTTAAATCTGCCATTTTAAATAATTCGGATTTTTGTGCTATCGGAGATCCGATAATATCCGTAAGCAGATAGATGTTTATAACCATGACAATAATGGCCGCAATAATAAAGCTATCCATTATCAAGCGTTTTTTGGTGCCGATCTGTATCATCCTTAACCGTGTTAAGTGTCAGGTGTTAAGTGCTATCATTTACTCGTTGTTCGCCGTTGCAATCCTGTATCTGAAGAAAAAGGACCCGTTTAAAGCAGCCATATTTGATATCGGGTTTATGGTTATTTTTATGCTTTTTGCTCTCAGAAACGGTAATTCATTTTTAACAGACTGAAACCATTTAAAAATATCTTCATAACTTCCCTCGAAAGACAAATCAACAGGCACAAAATCACTTGCATCGCTTGCCTGCGATTTTGTAATTATAAGATTTTGCAGATGATGTTTTGATGAAAGCTTTTTCAGGCGGTTGTCAATTGCCAGATAACCCATATCCACAGATTCTATATCAAAAAACAGCTTTTCACCTTCAGCCTTGATATAGTCGATATTTTTCGAATTCTCCCGCCAGAACTCTGTATCCATATGCAGGCTTTCAATTCTCCCGGATTCCTGTTTTAAGCGTTTAATTTCAGACGCATTATAAAATGTGAGAATAATAACGGCAAACCATAATACGCCTGTGATGATCCATTTGTTTTTCATATCATTTCAAGCCCAGCTGAATATGAAATTTATAACCTCCGGTTCCTGCGCCACCACCGCCCTGCTCCATATCAACGCCGACATCTCCTATTACAGCCGGTTTGCTTAGTTTAAGATTGCGCGTCAAACCTCCGGCCAATGAAGAAAGAGCGGTTTTGATCACGCCGGGATCTTCAGCTCTTACCTGACCCTTCAAAACAACCTGAAAGGGGGATTCAAGGTTTAATGTCAGCTCTTGCAGATCCACGCTTTCAGGAAGGCTTAAAGCAATACCGCCAAGTATTGATGCAGTATCCGGACGCTGCATCTCATTTTGTATCAGATCAAGAGTATCATTATACTTTCCGACAAGCAGGCTTTTTGTAGTCATATCATTTGAAAGTGCTCCCATACCTGTCATGGAATAGCCTGCTGATAAATAATTCAGATAAAAAGCCTCGAAACCGAGAAGAATAATAAGTAGCACGCCTGTGATTATCCCGGTTCGGATAGCCGAATGCCAGGCCTTTTCCGTAACAACAAAACGATGGCTGATATTAGGAGCCATTTTCTGATCGATATCGGATAAGGAAAATGCCGATAAAGGGGCTGGCAGGAAGTCTTCTTCTTTTGTCTTAAAAGCTTCTTTCCGGTCAGTTTCAATCCGGACAATATTTTTTCCAAGTCTCTCCGAAAGCCCGGTTTCTTTGATCTGTGTTGAAGAAACAAAAAAGAACCTGTTGACTTCCGATTTTGCTTTCTGCGAAAAAAGACGAAGAGACTGGCTTATTTCAAAGGCAAGGACATCAAGTTTTCCTCTGTCGATTTCTTCGGATCCCGGTAACATAATGCTTCTTGAAAAAAGGTAGTTTCCATTAACAAAAAAATACAGATAACTTTCTTCCGGCAATAAATGAATAAGACAATAGTTTTCCGCAGACGCACCATCAATCAGTTTGTTTATTTTGTACTGCCATATATAAGCAGGAATACTTATGCGGTCGGGACGCAAGCCGGCATTCTGAAGATTCTTATACAGACTGAACACAAGAGGATCATGCAGGTAAAAAGCATAAATACTTCCGGCAGACTGGCCGCTTTTTAAATAAGTGTAATTGTAAAAATCTGCTGCATCGGGAACAGATGGAAAAGACTCCGAAAGTTTTCTGCGGATAAATGCGGATGCAATGGATTTTTTGCCTGTCGCAAAGGGATAGGTTTCATTACCGGCAACATAGTCCGGCATGATCAGCAAAGGATTTTTTATTTTTTTTGCTTCGTCGGGAACAATCTTTAATAATTCTTCCGGCGAATAATCATCCTGCACAGGTATTGAACAGATAAGCCTGCCATCAGGTTCCTTCCGGCCGTAGAGTATTAGCAGCAGCTCACGGTTATGCTCAATCATGATCAGCTTATTATTTTTTTCCATACTTAAAGTTTTCTGCTTTTTTCTGGTGTTATATTTCCGGAGCCAGTTTCAAAACGTCCCATTTAGGCCGATCTCTGCGTTGGGCTCAAATTTTAATCCTCGAAATACTAAATGTATTCCTGTGGTTAAAATTTTCACCCGCCTTGACCTTGACCAAACTGAAACATTTTGAAAGTGGCTCTCCGGTATAATTATTTTACTATCCCTTGGATAAGTCCTGAATCATTGGGTGTTTGAATATCAATACGGCTGATTTTCACCACTTTTGCCGCAGCAAGCATGTCCATGATCTGCTTTTCGGAATATGCCTGGCCTTTATCAGTACCAAGAAGCATATTAAGAGAAAAAAGAGCCGGAAACAAAGGCCCGTCCATATCATTGTTTAAAATAAATTCATGGATTAAAATCATGCCTTGCGGTTTAAGAACTGAAACTGCTTTTTGGATAATCTTTTGAGCATCTTCGGGGCCTCCTCCATGCAGTATATGTGATAACCATACAACATCATAGGTTCCTGTAATTTTTTTTCCCAGATAATCGCCGGCTTTAAAGCTGATCCTGTCTGAAAGGCCAAAACCGGCAACGGTTTTTTCAGCAAAAGGCCTGGTTGTTTTCTGATCATATATGGTAGCCTTAAGCGATGGATTCTTCAAACAAAAGTGAATAGCGTAAGTTCCGGGGCCGCCACCCAGATCAAGAAGATGTTTTTTTCCGGCAAGATTTATTTTGCCGACAATTTGCGGAGCAATATTTGTGGCAAGATTAAACATGCCCATCAGAAAATTTTCACGTACTTCCGGATCATCGAAAGAAGCTCTGCTTCGTACAGCTTTTCCGGTTTTAACACCTTTATCCAGATCATTCCAGGATGCCATAAGATGATGATGATGCATTATAATATATCCGAGATAGTGCTGGGATTCTTTGGAAAGAAAAGAATTACTAAAAACCGTGTTGGAATAATTATCATTCTTTTTGATTAAAAGATTCATGGCTGCAAGAGCGTTAAGGAGCATAATTACTCCTCTTGGATCAGCATCTGTTTTTTCAGCAATCTCTTGCCCGGTAAGAAGTTGATCGCCGATAACAGTAAAAATGTCCAGTTTGACTCCGGCATGAAGCGCACATGTAGCCCAATAATTACCTGATATTCCTAAAAGTTTTCCCGGATTCCACTCTTCCGTATTCATGCCGTGTTCCTTTCGAATAAATTGGTTTGGAAATATCGCATTTTTATAATAGCACCAATTATGCCAAAGTTTTTAAAATAACACAACAATTGTTTTAATTTATACGAAAAACTTTATCCTGTGATAAACTGAGTTGAAAGAAGATATATGTACGTAGCAATTACAATAAATCTGTTTTGCCTGGGTATTGGTGAATATTCGAATCCTAGTATATTTTTTAAGCTGGTCTTTTTATAGCTGCCAAAATCTGACTTTATTGGAAGTCATAATTTTGACAGCTTCGTTTATCTGTCAGTACTCGCTTTTGTGATCCGGAACTTAAAATAATATCTCCAACACATTTTACAGGCTCAATAAAAAGTTGTTTTTTACATGATTTAGTCTGGGAAATCATCTTTATCTTTTCCATTGCCAAAGCACAGACTTCATCCCTGTTTACTTGTTCATTAAGACTTAGTGTAATTGCAAGACAATCATTGCCCTTGCGGCTTGTAATCTCAGCAGTAAAGTCCGTTACGCCCGGCAGGTCAAAAAGCGCTTCATCCAGAAGCGGCATTACAAGCGGCTTTCCAGAAGCAAGATAAACGGCAGTGTTTATACGGCAGGTAATCTTATCCAGTCGTTTTAAAACCGTACCACAGGGGCAGGGAGGCACAAGAAATCCTGACATATCGCCCGTGCGGTAACGAATCAACGGCATCCCGATACGATTTAATGTTGTTACAACTACTTCACCCATCTCTCCATCAGGCAGATTTTGTCCTGTTTCCGAATCTATAATTTCAATAAAAAGATCGGCTTCCCGCATATGGTGGCCGCAGCGGGCTCCGCATTCCACCCCACCGCCGTACCCCATCTCTGACATACCATAATGGCTGTAGACCTCACAGTTATAGTCCTTTCCCAACAGCTCATAAATAACGGATGGAACATAATCGCTGGTTAAAAGTACTTTCATAAACCTGTCTTTTAATAATTTTTCACCTTTGCTGCACCGGAAAAGCGAAAAAACCTGAACAGGTGTTCCGACAACACATGTTATATCATGATTTAAAACAGCCTCTATAGTTTGTTCGGGATTTACTACAAAACCGTGAATAATACTGCTCACATTCATGCGAAGCAAAGCTCTTGAAAGAAGATCGCCTACACTGTCGGACCTGCCACCAGGCAAAAGAATCATAACCCGGTCGCCTTCTTTAACCAGCGTGGACATCCCATGATGAAAAAAATCCAAAGTGTGTTCCAGATCTTCTTCTGTAAAGAATATCCGTTTTGAAGCACCTGTGGTAGCAGAACTCTGCAATGTAACACAGCGCTTTACAGCACTTTGAGAAACACACAGAAACCGCATAGGCTGGTTTCTTAAATCATCGGAAGTGGTAAATGGAAGTATTGACAAATCTTTTAAACTTTTTACAGGATCGCTCCCAAAACCGGTCAAAAGATTTTTATAGAAAGGACTTTTCAAACGGGCATAAGAAATAGTTTCTCTGATTTTCTCAAGTTGAAAAGCTTCAATCACTGATCTGGTAAGATTTAAAGTTTTTTCATTGATTGATATTTTACTTAAAACCCAGTCTTCCAAAGGAGTTTTAATAATCATCACCACCCCAGATAGATCGTTATTTATTCCGGCTTGCGCCGTAATGATGCAGCAAAAATATTACTTACCCCGGTAAATGGCTTTATTCCGGCTGTCTGTGAGATTATAGGCACAAAAAGGTATCAGGCCGCCATCTTTTGAAACAACATGGATGCAGCAGTCTTTAAGGCGCTCCAAATCAATGTTCCAGACATCCTGAAAGGCCATGCCCGAAATGGAAAATGATCGCGTACGCACAAATTCCAGAAAATCATCTATATCCGGATGGCACATCTGATCTTCCTCCCCCTGCCCTGCTCTCCATGAACCCTGCTCTTTTGTTCCACTCCACTGCCTGGCCACAGAAGAAATAGACTGCCTTGCGCCTATATCAGCTTTTACAGGCTTATTACAACAAGTGTTCGTATCGGAAACAACGGGTTTTAAGCCTCCTGCTGGCATCACAAGAAACTTGCCGTTAAAAGAACAAAGAGCATTTTCGCATCCGGGAGGACGAAAATCGGAAGCTCTTACCATACCATTGCTCTGTGTTTCAAGAGCCGTTATTATTTCAGGAATAGTAATACGATTGTTGTTTTCAAAGCTTTCCGGATGTCTTCCGAAATAAGTAACCGGCTGAAAATGGATACCTCTTACCGCAGGATATTCTTTTAAAGCAAATTCCAGAATTGCACCGATTTCATGAACATTTACTCCCGGCACTATCATGGGAACCAGCACAACACCAATACCTGCTTTTGCGCATTGCTCTATTGCCAGCAGCTTATTGGCAAGCAATTTTTGTCCTCTTAAAGCAAGATATGTTTCATCACTTAGCCCGTCAAACTGAAAAAAAACCGATGCAAGGCCTGCTTCTTTAAGCTTTGCTGCATAGTCTTGTTGTTCGGCCAGACGCAGGCCGTTTGTGTTTAGCTGAATAAATCCGAACCCTTTGTTTCTTCCCATCTCAATGATTTGAAAAAGATCTTCTCTTAATGTCGGCTCACCGCCTGAAAGCTGTATATTACATGCCGGAGCGGCTTCTCTGACCCGTTTAAACCAAAACTCTATCGTCTGGATATCGGGATCAGGGACAGCTGATTTCTTTGAAGATGCAAAACAGTATTTACAAGACAGATTACAACGTTGCGTGATTTCAAGAAGAGCTGTGCAGGTAATCTGCCTGTGTAAAGCACATAAACCGCAGTCAAATGGGCAGCCTTTATCAATTTCGGTATAGCATACAGGAGGTTGAACAGGTATCTTCGGTCTTGCCCAGGTTTCAAAAGACGGATTTTTACGCCATATTACAGTAGAAAATCGCCCATGGAATTCACAATGTTTTTCAAGATACACATCGCAACCATCGGTCACCCTGAATGCAGGAATTATTTTAAGACATACCGGGCACAGACTTTCCGTTTGAGATAAAACCCGGCGCTCTGAAATTTCACCATTAGACATATTATTACCTTCACCCTCCCCTTAATCCCCTCCCATCAAGGGAGGGGAATGAGTTCCCTCGCCCCTTGTGGGAGAGGGTTAGGGTGAGGGGGCAAAAGGATCAAAACCATTTTGAACAAGAATCTGAATAACCTGATTATAGCTATCTGTAAGTAACCGACCACACAAATTGGGGTCCGGCATGCTTGCTTCTTCTCCTATAATATCTTTGCATGAAATCCCATTGTAAGAAGCACAGGCTGTGTGCTCAAACCATTCGCTCAATTCAGAATACATCAATTGCAGTTTTTCATTTTCTTTTTCGTTATCAGCCCCTTTTCCTGCATACAAAGCAAGCATGCAGGCCGCGCCTGTAAAAACTCCACAGGCATTGCCGCTGCCAGCCCCACCCATACAAAGACCCGACATGGCACGGACAAGATCAGGATTTGTTTTGCCCTGAGCCTCCAGCGCAAGAATGATCAACACCTGGCTGCAACAGTAACCGCGTCCGGCCAGTTGGAGTAATCTGAAACCGATTTCGTCTATCATTGTATATAGTTTCCTTTAATCTGCGAATGAAGGCGAGGAAATTCAGCCAGTCCCGATGAAGATACTAAATGCCATATATGACAACATTGTCAAGTGTATTTCATAAATACTTTACCCCTTTACTATAGTTATAAAATTTCTTGAAATTTTCAAAATAAGGCGTATGTTAGGTGTAATGATAATGTCAGTACATAATCCAGTACACGCAGGAGACAGTTATGGCAAAAACAGCAATAATTCAAACCCGTATCGATCCAAAGATAAAACAAAATGCTCAAATAATATTGAATAAATTAAATATATCAATGTCAGAGGCTATTTCGATGTACCTTTCACAAATAACGCTACATAAAGGAATTCCTTTTGAAATAAAAATTCCTAATGATGTTACAGCTAAAACACTTAAAGACGCTGAAAACGGGTGTGAACTTCATCAGGTTGATTCTGTTGATAAATTATTTCAGGAGCTTGATAGTTGAAGCTATATAGAACCAGACTGGATATTAATCTATAGAATCTCAGCCGATGATTTGTATTTAGAAAGAACCGGCTCACATTCTGAGCTATTCAAAAAGTAACAACTGTCTGTAGTGCCACAAAGACCGGCTCGCCTGTCATAGAACCGCGATGTCCGGTCCGGACATCGCACACGGACATAACAATCGGAAAAAGGTAATAAAATGCAAACCGAAAACATAAAACAGGAAGCCTGCAGGATATTAGACAAACTGTCCGACAAAGCTACATGGGATGATTTGATGCATCAAATCTATGTGCGTCAAACAATAGAAGCAGGCATAAAAGACAGTGAAGAAGGACGGACAATTGACGTTAAAGAAGTGCGTAAAAGATTTGGGCTGACAAAATGAGAGTTCACTGGACAGAAAATGCCATTGGACATGAGGTATGTTGAAAAAAGTGTACACCAATGTTAAGAAAAATTTTAAAGCGGAGGTGGCACAATGGAAAGAATACCATATGGGAAATACAATAAAGAATTCAGAGAAGAGGCGGTAAAGCTTGTGCTTGAAGGCGGATTAT
>NZ_JBAMMY010000216.1:0-3332 GCF_051233685.1 Desulfobacterium sp. N47 | reverse complement strand
TTTGCTGTCTTTTACCGCTATCCCCTCCAAAACATCTTTGATATGCAATGCGTTGAAAGGATATTTCGCCGACGTTAACACTTAAATCGACACGGTGGTCGCCTTGCGGCAAATCTTGACCGACTTATTAAATCTCCTCAGCAATAAGAAAAAAAGATGATGGATTTCAGGACCGGGCTTTTCTTTTCGGTCATGAATTAGTCAAAGATAATGTCCTGATGAGGACGATATCATATGAGAAGAACAAAAGGTGCCTGTCTACGACAGCGTCGTCGCAAATGCTTGCCTGATATTGGTTCGTGAAAAAAGTCTCTTGAACTTGAAGCGACTTTCTTTCCATCCGTAATAAACGGTTTCCAAAGAATCCGGTAACATTTGTTTGTAGGTGAAGAGTACGATTTCGCCGGTTTGGCGATGTCAAAAAAGCTTGATGCGGTTTTTTTATTGAATCCTTCCTCAACTCAGCAGTTCTATTATTTTCATTAAAAAATAGTAGATTTCAAACGCAGGTTAGAAAAACCTATACCGTGTAACCATGCTGGATGGGAATATGAGCTGGCCAGCAAGAAAATCTATCACACAGAGGCTTGTGTTTCGAGCATTGTGACATAATACACATGTGGGCAGAAAATCATATTTGCGGTACAAATCAAAATATATTCATATATATTTGGGTATATATTAAATAAGTTAGTACGTACTATAATACGTCTAAAAACAAGAAAAAATCATGAACTGGATACCAATCGGTTCCCTTTTATTTGGTTGTGTTGCGTTGTCGAGTGGTAAATCCTGCGGTGTGTTGAGTGTGATTTGCATACCTATATTCTATATATTTTCAGTTGGTTATTTCTTCAAAGCTCAGTCGGAAATCAATTAGAATCATCAAGATTCACGCTGGGGGTTAGAAAAAAGTTCGATAAAAGCATAAAAATGCTTGACAAATCAAGCAGTGATAATTATAGTTAATACCTGAAAGGACAAGCACCGCTAAGCGGTTTGTCCAAAACTAAAGCCGAAGTGCAATTCGGCTTTAGCTGTTGCCTTAGGCTTATCCAGTAGCAGGCCAAAGGATTTTGCCAAGTTGTGTGCTGGCAATCGATCTTGATTTTAAAATAACACAACTTTGCCCCCTTGGCAACAGGAAATTCGCTACTGGAGAAAGGAAGGATTATTGATTGGAAAAAGATAGTGAATATATATACACTAAATACATTACTACAAAAAGTGGGAAAAAAATATATGCCTATCAGTATGGGCTTAAAGCTTTCCGCATAAAAATCAAAAGTAAGAAAAATTAATTTTTCTTAGCCAAGTTCTTTGGGTGGTGCCAGCCCACCCATTTCTTGGTAACAATAAAAAAAAGGAGGGGTGATGCATGGAAACCAAAGGACTCCCGGAGGTATTAAAAGAATTAAGGACAGCAAAAGACTTGTCATTGCGCCAAGTTGAAAAAAAAACCGGAGTCTCAAACGCTTATCTTAGCCAACTTGAAAATGGAAAAATTAAAGAACCATCCCCGCATATTTTACATAAACTTGCCGAAGTTTATGATACATCATATAATAATTTGATGAAATTAGCGGGATACATACACAAAATTGAAGGAGAAAACGTCAGTAAAAAAATTATGTCAGATGTCGCATTCAAAGCGATGACTGAATTAAACGACGATGAAAAAGAAGCAGTTCTTGAATATATTGAATTTATAAGGAATAAACGGAAAAAGAAATAATATATGGCTGTTTTGAGTATAAACAATACCGAACTTGATTCTGCGGAAGATATAGCGAAATACGCAAGACAGTTATTGCGTGCTGCGGACGTGGGGGACAGACTCCCCACTCCGCAGGAAGATATTTTGAATTGTGCAAAGCTTGTTTTAAGTGGTGGTATTGACATTGATGATTATAAGGAATCTTTTTGGGGAATGGCCAGTAGCTCGTTAATATCAGGTCTTGAGAAAATTCTTGGCATCTTGGACGTTCGGGAAAAAACAATAATAATCAGCCCTGATGTTACTGAATCAAAAAAACCATTTATCACTTTCCATGAAGTGAGCCATGACATGCTTCCTTGGCAGGTCGAAACATATAAGTACTTTGAAGACAATTATGAAACTCTGCGGCCTGACATTGCCAGACAGTTCGAAAAAGAGGCGAATTATGGCAGTGTTCAACTTCTTTTTCAATGTGACCGATTCGAAAAAGAAGCCAGAGAATTTGATCTCTCACTACGAACCGGCATAAAACTAAAACAAGATTACGGGGCATCGTTTCATTCCACTTTCTGGAATTATGTTGCGACACACTCAAAATCATGTGCACTTTTTGTTATGCAACAGTGCAAATATAGTGAATTATACAAAGGAAACATGGAACAACCTTATGAACTTCTTTACCCTGTTGCCTCAAAAAAATTTATAAACGAATTTAATGGGACGTGTATAGATAATAAGTATTATAGTGATCATCCGTTTACCCAGATAATGAATAAGCCAATTGTAGGTGTTGCCGATATTTACGACGGGGAAATATTATTGAAAAATAAGAATGGGGAAAGAGTTGATGCCAATTTTGAAGCGTGGACAAATTCTTATAATTTGTTTGTGTTGATATGGAAAAAATCAAGATTCTATTTGTACCGAAAGCGTATTGTATTCGATTCTGAAACTTGAGGAATCTATTCATAAAAATTAGCAGATACCATCATTTTCTAAACATTTATATTTTATATTAACTTGATGTGTATAGTAATAAGTTTGGCGCGTCATACAAGATTTTACCAGCTTTATTTTACTTAAAAACTTATAGAGGATGAAATGATTATAACCGGTAAGAGGAAGCTAAAACTCGACAAATATCTCTCACGCCTTCCCAAAGGTACAACAGTAATTCCAGGATTTCGATTTACTGATAATTCAAAAAATATTCTGCTCAAAATTGGCTTTTCTGATTCGTTTAGTGAAGGTGAAACAATACTGCCACCATCAAAGTTTGGTCCTATATGCTTATTTAATGCCGAAGGTAAGGAAATTATCCATAAAGACAAACCAATGGAAACTGCATATAGACAGATAGAATGGACTTGGAAACAATGGTCAGGTCGATATGATACTGAGACTATGTCTAAACTAGTTGATGTGCCATACAAGAGGTATCCAAGATCCTTTATTCCTCCCCCGAGCATCTGACCCTTACCCATAAGTCTGTTTAGCACGATTGGATTGGGCATATGCCATGAGAACTCTCCACATGCCGGCGAGATCGTCCACTCGTTGCAAACCGAGCCAGAGGCTTTTGGTTCCCGGATCGCCGTCACTTTTTCGACCG
>NZ_JBAMMY010000214.1:0-1571 GCF_051233685.1 Desulfobacterium sp. N47 | reverse complement strand
GTGGTCAGGAATTGCTTGCAGAGGTGCTTTCAATACTTGATGCTTGCATTTACTAAAGGGCCAACAAATCAATTAACCCAACGCCGAGTAAGTTACGTTTTTTATCCTTGGCCGGCGGCGGCGTGGGTTATTTCCGTCGTTATGTTTTAAACTAGAGGAAATGAAGCCATGGGTAAGGTAATAAAATTTCAAAGAAGCGAAACAAAATTGGAATCTCTTTTAAGCGAAAGAATCGAATCGGGCATTAACAATTTGCCAAAGAATCTCGCAAATTGCTTAAGAAATTCCTTCTCGGAAATTTCATCCTTTTCAATTGTGAAGCAAAGATCATTTGATCTTGTAGTATCTGATAATTTGCCAGAGGAGGAATACTCTAGGATTAAAGAAGGAGTCCAAGAAATTATTCAAACTTATGAAAACGAAATTCTACCCGTATTGAAAAGACTCGCTGAAAAAGAAGCCGAGCTTTGTATGCTCAAATATGGAAGTAATCAGTGAGATACAGTCTCTTCCGGCAGACCGCAAAATGTCGCGGCTGTTGAAGAGTGTACGTTATGTGCGAAACAAGCGCCTCTCCTTTGAAGACTGATTGAAAAGGGACGGAGTATAGACGTCAGCTATAATTAGACAAAGTTGTGAGCCAGAATAAACCCGCGCAGAAAAAACAATATATAGCAGCACCCGAAGCCAAGAAAAGAGTGCTAAGATGGGCTGTTGGCAGCCCAAATGAACTTCGTAGTGCTACTTGGCGGTTTTGGTGTCAAAAGAACGGTGACTTTTATCTATCAATGCAAGCCGCTGGGGGAATCGTAAAGGCAAGCTTTCATTCCGACGGAAATTGTCAAATCGGACATACATCCGAGTATTGGAAACAAAGAATGATGGAAAATGCAGGCAGGCACTGGAATAAGTGGAAATTACCGAATGAAGAATTGGCAAGAGCAACGCAAATATTAGTCCCAAGTACTGAGCTGCGACGCTTCGAGGAGAAGCTACCAGAACAGATGGTCTGGATACCTTCGCCATCTTCAAACTCAATGAATGTTATCAGTATATTTATATGTACAAACTATGTAGAGGAATTATGGCCAGCCGCGCCTGAAGGTGCTCTGCCCATCGGCACAATGAACGCTGGCGGGCGCACCGCGTGGGTAGTATACAAAGAGCAAGCAGTTCCCGAAAAGTTAGCTGAGCTTACAACGAAAGGGCGAGATCTTGTTGCAAATTTACCCGGCGCAGAGGAAGTACTCAAAACATCTGAACCAAGAGGGTGTATTTGTGCACAGAATAACGGAGATGGGGGCCAATTTCTATTAGAGGTAGCATCGCCTCAGTAGAGATTAGTCGGTTTTCTCTTATGAATCCGAGTGCAGCACATAACGAGGCGGTCCAGCGGATCGCCGGGTACCCCGGCTCCCGCTGACCTTTTTGTTATAAAACAAAAAATACATAATAAAGGAAAACCAAAATGTTCAAAACGTCTATATGCCCTCATTGTCATAAGATATTAAGCGTAAGTCTTGACCCACTTGCGCTGAAGGCGGATATCGTTTCAGAATTTTTGAAGACCC
>NZ_JBAMMY010000212.1:0-1602 GCF_051233685.1 Desulfobacterium sp. N47 | reverse complement strand
TCATCCTTTCTTGAATTGGTGAATTTAAGAAGATAATAGAGCATTCTCTTTATTAAATCAATATGTTATTTGGTATTTCAACTGCTTTTTATAAAAATAATCGGATCAATGCGAGACTTTTGAAATTACCTCAAATGCTTTTATTAATGTAATATGCCATGAATATTCAGAAGAAAACCCGGCCTGAAGCCATGCCGGATAAGAAAGCATATTTGTGGCCTCAGATCCGGTTTCATTTTAATGCCCGGCGGTTTTTTGAGGAAATACTACTTTCCCACTCAAGCTTGTGTCATAACCGTCAAACTGTTTGGCAATTGTATGAAAGGACTCTTCATGCAATAATCCTAAAAACAGCTGGATGCCCCTTTCAAAAAACTTTTCCTTTCGGATAAGAAGATCATAACGTTCCCAGCGAAGTGAGATGAAATCCAGCCCTAGCAGAGAAGCTACCGGTCGTATGCAGACAGCTGCATCGGCGCGGCCTGTTAACACTTCAACACCTGCATCCAGATGCCTCGATACCTCATTATCATAACCTTTGACTTTCTCACAATCTATTCCGGCATTGTTTAATTCCCGATCAAAAAGCAGCCTTGTACCGGTTCCAGGAGGCCGGTTTACTATTTGAATTTCAGGCTTTGCGAAATCGGCTATTTTCAATATAGCCTTGGGATTGCCCTTTTGAAGTATAATCCCTTGCTCCCGTCTGCAAAAATTGCAAACTGCTGGCATGTCACCAAGCTCCCTGGAAGCAAAGTTAAAATTATAGTCATTTTCATTTTCTTCCAGCAGATGGCTGGAAGCGATATGGCATAGATTATTATGCAGGGCTCTCAAACCTCCCATACTCCCGAGGTTTCCAAAAACAGCCACATTATCAGGGTTCAGGTTGTTAAAAAGTGCAATGGTTTTATCCAAAAGCAGATCATTGCTTCCTGATATTATCAGTAATCCATGGTAAGGAGGAAGGGGATCACCGGATTTTGGAAAATTTATCGTATTGTTTTCTATCCACTGTTCAACAAGATGCCGGGGAAAAGCCACTTTCCGGTTATTTTTGTGGCAGGAAGCCCCTTTTCAGAAATAAGGGCATAAACCATCTTTTCATTAATTCCAAGAAATTTAGCCACTTCTTTTGTTGATATCAGTTCTTTCACTTCGGTCATCCTTCCTTATAATTCCCCATTAATTACTTAATATACTTATTAATTACACCTATTATTTTAACCGTTCAAAGTCAATCATTTTATATTTTTACAGTAAAAACCGTATCACCTGATCAAAAGTCTTCTTATTATTTTTCCGGGCAAAGTCTCCACTGCCTTTAAAGCTCCTTCCGGACAAACCTCAACGCAGCAGTAACATCTGATGCATTTTTCATAATCAAAAGAGATTTTCTCCGGTTCCTCGCTATTTCATGTGGGTAACCTGAATTCGAGTTTGCCACCAATGAGGTAGATTATGGTGATCAGGTTTTTGATGGTCCTGTATCCCCTGGCCTTGGCTTTAGCTGCTTGGATAAGGCTGTTGATTCCCTCAAGAATGCCATTGTTAATCCTTGACGTAAACCATCTCAGGATGCCGTTCCAGTGACGTTTCATG